>CAZFXB010000129.1:0-6454 GCA_964522835.1 uncultured Oscillospiraceae bacterium | reverse complement strand
CCCACATACTATCTATTGGGGTGATACCAATGAAGCTGTCTTTTGTGAAGTCGGCCAACAATGACCTTCGGGCCCGGTGCAGTGTTCAAATGCTGCTGTTGTTTTTGACGGGAAATTTGCTGGGTGGTGTGCTGGTTCGGCATTTTGGCTTTTCGGCCGATGTTTTTTCCGGCATTGTGGACAAGTCAGAGCTGGGACGTTATTTTGGTTCTGATTTTTTGTCAGTTTTTTTGGCAGAGGGGAAATTTCTCTTGCTCCTTTATCTGCTCAGCTTTCAGCGTTGGGGTGCTATGCTTGTTCCCCCTGTGTTTGGAGTGGAGGGGCTTTATTTTGGCATTACCGTTTGTAGTCTAGTGGTGGCTCTGGGGCCCAAAGGGGCTGTGGTGGCCTTTCTGCTAATGCTGTTTCGCCTGTTGCTGATTTTGCCCTATGGCTTTCTGCTGGGAGGCTGGTCTGTAGAGCGAAGCCTTCGCTTTCCAGAAGGCGGAAGAAATGCTGCTGCCATTCTGGCGGTGACATTGCTGGTGATGGTATTGTCCGCATTTCTGGAATCCTCCCTGGCCCGATGGTTGGGTGGGATGTATTATTTAAAGTTCGGAGTATAGGTTATGAACACATTCTTAGAGGGGTATCTGCAATACCTGACAGATGAAAAACACGCATCGGCCAACACGATTTCCTCCTATATGCGGGATCTGAGGCAGTTTGCGTCATATGCAGGGGATCGACAGCTTAAGCCTCAGGATGTGACCCAGACCCATGTGAGTACATACCTTAGTTTTCTGTCTGGCCAGGGGAAATCTCCGGCTACGGTATCAAGAAGCCTTGCCTCTATTAAGGGCTTTTTCAATTACCTGCTGTTGAAAGGTATGGTGCAGGAAAACCCTGCCCTCCATGTGACAGCGGAAAAGTCCGAGAAAAAACTGCCCCAGGTATTGACCGGGAAAGAGGTGGAACGGCTCCTTTCTCAGCCCAAGTGTACCGACATGAAGGGCTATCGTGATAAGGCTATGCTGGAGCTTCTCTATGCCACTGGCATTCGTGTGACGGAGCTGATTTCCCTGAACATCACCGATGTGAATTTGGCTGGCAGCTTTATTCACTGCCAAAGCAAAGGAAAGGAACGTGTGATTCCTCTGTATCCCGCTGCAGTGGATGCTCTTGCGGTGTATATGCAGAATATTCGTCCGAAAATGATTGCCAATATTGACGAACAGGCTTTGTTTGTGAACGTCAGCGGAGACCGTATGAGCCGTCAGGGGTTTTGGAAAATTGTCAAGAGCTATCAGGAAAAGGCTCATATCGACAAGGACATTACCCCCCATACACTGCGGCACAGCTTCGCCACCCATCTGCTGGAGAACGGGGCTGACCTGCACTCCATTCAGGAGATGATGGGCCACAGTGATATTTCTTCCACCCAGGTCTATGCCCAGCTTGTAAAGCAGCATTTGAAATCTGTCTATAACAAAGCCCATCCCAAAGCCATGTGAACCATAAAAGACGGGGAAACCCGTCTTTTTTTGTTGCGATAGCAGGGAAGTGGTGGTATAATAATTTAACTACAATGCAAAAGGAGCTGCAGCATGGCACTTTTTTCGAACAAACGCTACTATAAGCCTGGAAAAGGCGTAGAGAAGGATGCACCGGAAAAAAATGCGTTCTTTAAATTCTTTGAACTGTACGGACGGAAGTTCTGGCGGTTTATTGAGGTCAACTTGATTTATCTTGTGGTGCTCCTGCCGATTTTGATGGCAATTTACGCCCAGGTGTATGATGTGACCTATACCCAGTTTGAGAAAAGGGGCTACACCGGTTCCTATGCCACCTACACGGATGGGAATATGACCGTTACAGCCAAAACGCCCGGAGCCACCGGAAATGACTATGTGCTGGATATTGATGGGGATAAATACGGAACCTATACCGTTACCCTTTATACCGACCGGGGCGCTGCCGCCAAGGATCAGAGCAACACAGTGGACACCTGGTTCATCCTGGAGAAGGTGGGCACGGTGGAGGAACTGGCGGCTTATGACAACGACTATGTGGAGTTTTCCGGCTCCGGCCCTCTGAAAGCAGGGAAGGAACTGCATCTTAGCGGCGGCGACGGCATGATGAGCCTGTTTACCCCGCTGCTGTATTTGACCATGATCTACTATGCCCGGGTGCCCATTCCGTTCCAGGCGCTGCTGCTGATCCTCAGTGTGCTGTGCTATGGCCCCTGTAAGTGTGGCATTACCTATGTACTGCGGAATTTCTCCAGGCAGAGCCACTCCTGGCTCAGCGATATCTGGGACAAGGCCAAGGAAAACTGGAAGCAGGGTATGCTGTTTGGTGTGATCGATTGTCTGGTGGCTTATCTGGTGGTCTTTAATCTGACCTTCCAGCCCACGGGGGATATTGCCTCTGTGATGAAAATTGTCAAATATGTGACTCTTCTGGCGGCCATGTTCTATGTGTTTATGCGGAAATACATCTATTTGATGATCGTCACCGTAAACCTGAACATCCGTTCTATTGTAAAGAATTCCTGGCTGCTTGCCTTCATCGGAATTTATCGGAACTTCTTCAGTGGTTTGGCCAATCTGCTGATTTGGGTGGTGGCCTATCTGCTGATTATGCTGGTGCATCCCTTTATGGAAATCCTGTTCCTGGGGCTGTTGATTTACAGCTTTACCGGCTTCCTGAGTATTTCTGCCTGCTATCCTTTGGTGGACAAGTATTTGGTAAAGCCCATTGAGGAAATGCTGAAAGCCCAGGAGGCAGAGGTAGCAGGGGAGACCACGGAGGAGCTTCCCCAGGAGGCAGAAAAGCCCCAGCGAGATACCACGCTATTTTGATTTTATTTGGGAACCAGGGATGTTTGATCACTGGTTCCCAAGTTGTATGAAGGGAAAATATATGAAGATCGACAGTATTATTTTTGATTTGGATGGCACTCTGTGGGATTCGGTGGAGGGAATTCTTTTGACCTGGAACCGGGTCATTGCCCAGTATAAGAATCTGCGGCCACCCATCACCCGCCAGGAGCAGGAGGGGCTTATGGGCCTTCAGATGGACGAAATCAGCCGGAGACTGTTTCCCGGCCAGTCTCCGGAGCGGCAGCAGGCGCTGATGACAGAGTGTATGGAGGAAGAAAATCGTTATCTTGCCCAGCATGGTGGCATACTGTACGAAGGGGTGGAGGAAACGCTCCGGAAACTGGCAGAAAAATACCCCCTCTGTATTGTTTCTAACTGCCAGAAGGGATATATTGAGGCGTTTTTACAGGCTCATAAGCTGGGGGAACTGTTTACGGATCATCTATCCTATGGAGAAACCCTTCTGTCAAAGGGCGAGAACAATAAATTGGTGATCCAGCGAAATGGATTCCAAAATCCCGTTTATGTGGGAGATACAGCAGGGGACAGGCAGTCAGCTCTGGATGCGGGGATCCCCTTTGTGTACGCAGCATACGGTTTTGGAACTGTGGATGAATTTGATGCAGAGATTCAGTCCTTTTCTCAGCTTTTAAACTTGTTTTAATGAAAAACGGCACCTCACTGCGAGGTGCCGTTTTTGCTATTTCGTAATGAGCTGATTTTTCGCTGCTGAATATAGAACAGGATCACCAAGGGGCAGATCACCAGCAAGGTGTGTCAAGGGGGGATTATACGACTTGGAAAAGATATGTGGAATCATAAAATAAAACGCAACAAAATAAAAATTTTGTTGCGTTTTTGGTTCGTATTTGCTATAATAGGACTATCAAGAAGAAATCAGGTGTTGCTATGTATGATTCCGATTGCCCCAGAGTTTTAAAGGACTTTTTGGCATACCACGAGAATATCAAGGGCCAAAGCTCAAAAACCGTTTCTGAATATTATCTTGATCTAAGAATGTTCCTTCGGTTTATGGTGATTATTCAGGATGAGCTGCCGCTGGAGACGGATTTAAATACGGTATCCATCCGTCACGTGAATATTGATTTTATTAAAAAAATCACACTGGAAGATATCTATGACTTTTTTTCTTATCTTGGTTCTGACCGGGTCTATCATCCGGAGACTCGCCATCCCGGCCAAGGCATTGACAGTGCGGCCCGGGCTCGAAAGCTGTCGGCTATTAAGTCTTTTTATAAGTATCTGACCGTTCGTACCCATCAGCTGGAGGAAAATCCTGTGGCTGATGTGGAGTATCCCAAGGTTCGACGGGCTCTGCCAAAGTATTTGACTCTAAATCAGGCCAAAGATCTGCTGAATTCGGTTCAGGGTGCCCATGAGGAACGGGATTATGCCATTCTGATGGTATTTCTAAACTGCGGTGTTCGGATTTCTGAGCTGGCAGGACTGAATCTTGGTGATATTTACCAAGATAGACTGCGTGTTTTGGGTAAAGGCAACAAAGAACGAACGGTTTATATGGGGGGCGGCTGTGTAGCTGCCATCGATTCCTATAATGATGCTCTGGAAAAATCAAAAAAATATACCGAAAAAGATCTAAAAGACACCAAAAGGCCCCTGTTTTTGTCCCAAAAAGGCGGCAGAATGAGCACCAATGCCATCCATCGGCTGGTAAAAAAGCACTTGGCGGCGGCGGGGTTGGATCCCACCCAGTTTTCCGCCCACAAGCTGCGGCATACAGCGGCCACGCTGATGCTGTCCCAGGGCGTGGATGTAAAAACGGTTCAAGAGGTACTGGGCCATGAGCATCTAAACACCACGGAAATCTATACACATATCGAAAATACAGAACTGAAAATTGCGGCTGAGGCCAATCCACTGTCGGATTTTGGACTGTAAAGTTGACAAGAATTGCTATACTTGGTATGATAGAATTAGAATTTTGGGATAGAGGTGATGAACTTGCTGAAACAAAAAAAGCTGGCTGCAATTCTGGCCGTACTTTTGACGGTGGTTATGGTTGTTCTATATCTGGCCTGTTTCGAAAACGGCCCTTGGCGATGGGCACAAAGCTTAAAGATGCAGGATATTTCCGGTGTTACCCTTGTGAAGTATGAAAACGAGTATCCTTTGGATGAAACGGAAATTCGGCAGCTGCTTTCTGGCCTCCATGACCTGAACCGGAGAGATCTGGAGAAGAAATCGGAGCAGGATGTATCCTCCGGTGTAACATTGGAGTTTCGCTGCAAAGATGGCGTTTACACCATTACCCGGGCGGATGTGCCCTATGGGCAGTTTGAAATAGAATACGACGGAGCCCTGTGGTGCTTTGAAAGTGAGTCGCTGAACGAAAGAGTGAACGATGTTCTTGAGCGGGTTTATGTCAATGACCTCTCCCCTGCCGGATATCCTCTGTCCATTCTCTTGACTATTCCCCAGGAAGAAATTATGGAAAGTCTTGGAGAAACCATGCTCACAAAAACCTCTAAAACCGTGGATGATACCGTTCGAGAACTGCTTTCCGATTATGTCAGCGAAGAATTTAATTTTCTCAGCGATTTTGGCAGCCTGTGGCTGGCGGCCCGGGAGTATGGCTTTTCCACCTTTCTAACGGAGCTAAAGGTTACAAACAGCGAGGAGAATGAAAACCATTTTAACTATGAAGCCCTGCTGGATATCAGGCTGAAAAGCGGAGAAACAGAGCGGGTTCATTTAGAAGGTGTTGTCCGTTGCAATCGAAATCGCAAAGTCACATCCATCAGCCAAAGAGGAAAAGAGCTGAATGAATTTCTGGATACGCTCTATGAAACCGATGCGGAATCCCAGTAAGCCGAAAATTCCCCTTGTGCTTTTCCATTTCATCCTTTATAATCACCAGTAAGAGGTGAAAGATCGATGAAGAAAACAATTATTTTGACCCTGGGGCTGCTATGCTGCCTTCTGGTGGCCTGTGGAACAGGCGATGGAGCAGCGGAAAACAGTACCCCTCTCCCCTCCTCTGATTCCCCACAGGTGACCTGGGGCACAAAGCCAGAGAAGGTGGAGCCTGCTACAACTGAGGAAAATCAGTTTGGTGCCATTGGGGTGGAGACTCCGGAGCAGGATGATGAAACCGTTGCTGAATTAAAGAAAATCATTATGGCTCTTGTTATGTGCGATTACGCAGATGGAATGCAGTTTGAACCCAGCAATCCCAGCTTCTTCTGGCGGGCCATGAATTATTACACCGCCAGTGTGGCACATGATTATGGAGCCCTCAGTGAGGATAGATCCTGGGCTGTTTTCCCTGAAGATCAGGTGCTGTATTTTGCAACTCGGCTCTTCGGAGGGGTTGAGACGCTGCCGGAATTATTGGATACAGGGATGATCGAAAAGCGTGATGGCGACTTTGACTTTATGCTGGGAAACTATGGAGATGTTCAGCTTACTCTGGGAGAAATCAAGGCTCAGGAAGACGGCTATGTTGTAGTATCCACGCTGCAAAGCAGCGAGGATGAGGCCATGGGTTCCTGGCAGGTAAAGCTGACGGAAATCAACGGAGAATACTGCGTCAGCGGGATTTTATACGG
>CAZFXB010000128.1:0-6458 GCA_964522835.1 uncultured Oscillospiraceae bacterium | reverse complement strand
TCCCCGGAACGGGATGTGGAGTACGACTCCCCCCGGCACTACGGCCTGAACCTTTCCCACAAGCATATTCCCGAGATGATGCAGGTCTGTGGTCTGACAAAAAAGCCTATTTTCTGTCCCATCGTCTGCGATTTTCCCCAAGGAATGCTGGTAACAGTGCCTCTGGAGCTGTGTATGCTCCGGCAGAACATGACCCTGAACGGGCTGAAAGAGGCATTTGCAGGCTTCTATGCCAACCAGCAGAACATCCACGTGATGCCGGTCATGGAGGAGGGCTTCCTGGGCAGCAACAACGTGGTGGGCAGCAACGATCTGAACATCTTTGTCTGCGGCAACGAAAGCCAGGCTCTGGTATGCGCCCAGTTCGACAACCTGGGCAAGGGTGCCTCCGGTGCCGCCGTCCAAAACCTGAACATTATGATGGGCAAGGATGAGAATTACTGTCTTTAACCCTTTTCACTATTCACTAAAAAACGCCCCGCCTCCGAACGGAGGCAGGGCAAAGATTTAAGTTACCAGTTTTCGAACAAGGGGGATTCTCTTCAGCACCAGCACCACACAAAGGCACAGGCCAATGATTCCGGCAGCCCAGAGGAGATTCCCCGGCAGGTTTACCAGGGGCGCAAAGGCCCAGGCTGTGCTTCTGAGGCTATGGACAAAGACCATGTGGATAAAATAGATTCCCAGGGTCTGAGTGGAGATCAGCTTCAGGAGCTTGGCTCCCCGGTTCCATTTCCCCTGGTAATTTCCCAGCAGCACCACCATGGCAGCAGAAATCACAAACCCGGTGATGGTCTCATAGCCGTACCAGATGGAGCAGCAGTAGCTGTTTGTGGCCTTACAGAGCAGGGTAAACACCACGCCATGGACTGCCGCCGCCAAGGCCAGGGCTGCCACCGCCAGCAGATTCACCCGCTTCCGGCTGAATTTTCGGAGCCAATCCAGAAAATCCTGTAGATAGGCCCCCAGGCAGAAATACACCAGGGTATAGCCCGGGATCTCTGCCACCGGGTTGAACATGGAAAACCAGTTTTCCATCAGCACCCAGTACATGGCCTTTCCCCGGAAACCATTTACAATGGTCACGCCGTGGTTGATAAGCTCATTGCCGAAGGTGAACACCGCCAGCACCACAATAAGATACCGAAGCAGCTTCTCCTGATGGTCGTAGATATATTTCAGCAGCGGGAACAGCAGGTAGATAATCACCAGTGCCCCCATATACCAGAGGTAGATCACACCATTGCGCCACTGGAACAGCTCCTGAAGGAAACCGGACACCGAAAAGTCGATCCCCTCCACCCGGTAGTAGACCCCCTGGGTCACAACGCCCCAAAACAGAGTCAGGATCACATAACGCAGGGTCTTTTTGAGGTGTTGCTTCATAGAAAGCTCATGGTGGAACATGAGATAGCCATTGGTCACAAGAAACAGAGGCACGCAGCAGACGAAAATGCTCCTGAGATAATAATTTATGGCCGCCTCCACAGAAAAGGCCTCCATGGGCTTGTAGTTCAGGTTGGAGAGATGGTATGCCACCACGAACAGCATGGCAAGGCTCTCCATCAGGTCAATATAGGGAATTCGTTTTTTCTGTTCCTTCATGTTTTTCCTCCCAACGGGTCAGGGTGCTAGGAAATCAGCTTTTTCACGCCCGGGATTCGCTTCATCAGCTCCATAATCCCCAATGTAATAACAAATACAAAGGCAGCATAGCAGAGGGTCTCCAGGAAGAACTCGGGAATATGGACATATTCCTTATAGGTTCTCAGGGTCAGATTCCGCACCACATAGTGAATGAGATAAATCCCCATGGTATTGGCGGAGATATAGTTCACCACCCCAGACAGCTTTCCCGTCCCCTTGTATCGGCAGGCCAGCCCGAAGATGCACAGGATACGCACCAGCGAAAAGATCACATCGTTGCCGTATCGGTCGCCCGACTGCCAGAACACTCCGGTAGAGCGGCACATAAAGTAGCCGTAGAGGTAGAGGCAGGCGGTGGTAAGCACAATGCCCAGAACGCAGATCCAGGGCTTCATAATTTCCGTAAACCGCTCCTGATGCTCCCGGATGACAGCGCCCAGCACAAAGTATACAAATACATATCCATCAAAGCCCTGGAAGGGATTGAAAATGGAGAAGTAATTGTAGTTGGGCTCATAGTTCACATGGTACCGGAGCCATGCGTACACGTTGTAGATCATGTTCAGGGTACGGTTGCCAAAGGTAATGAGAAAGCATAACCCAACGAAGAAATAAAGGCTCTTCCGATCGTGATCCCAGCCGCTTTTCAGCACGGGAAACAGGATATAAAGGATCACCATGGTGCCCATAAACCACATGTGATAATACCAGTGGGTATCCTGTAAAATGGTATGCTTAATGGCATACTTGAGGGACACCCCCACCGTGGGATTTTCCCAGGTGGTCAGTAAAATGGTGATAAAGCTCCATACCAGGGCGATCACCAGAAAATGAACAGTCTTCTTCATGTGCTTCTTCATGTCCAGCTTGTGGTCAAACAGCAGATAGCCGTTCACCAGAAAGAAGAATGGCACACAGGGCCCAAGCAATGTGGTAACACCATAGAGGAAGAATTGATCGAAGCTTTGATTGGTTACCACGGTGGTGTCTACGATCCTGCGGCAGTGGTAGAATACCACGATCAGAATCCCCATGAACTTCATCAAATCCAGGGCAGGGATCTTCTTTCCCCGGGCCGCCGGCTTGGTCGGAGCAGCAGTTGGGGAAGCATATTCAGTTTTTGTATTCATATTTTCCTCTCTTTTCGTTTCTTTTCTCTCTTATCGGCTTTAAGCCACCAGTTTTTTCAGCACAGGAATCCGCTTCATAACCACCAGAAGTCCCCAGCTAATCAGGAACACCAGGGTGGAATAAACCAGGGTCTTCAGGAAATACCCGGGGATGGGCACCAGCGCACGGAAGTACCGAACAGTCAGATTCCGGATGATATAGTGGATAAAGTAGATGCCCATGGTGTTGGCAGAGAAATAATTCACCACCCGGGACAGCTTTCCGGTTCCCTTGTACCGGCTGGCCAGTCCAAAAATACACAGCACCCGGATCAGGGAAAACACCACATCGTTGCCGCACTGGTCACCGGACTGCCAGATCACACCGGTGGACAGGGTCATAAAGTAGCCATAGAGGTACAGGGCAGCGGTGGTCAGGACGATACCCACAATGCAGATCCATGGTTTCATAAATTCTGTGAACTTCTCCTGGTGCTCCCGAATGATGGGGCCCAAGCAGAAGTATACAAATATATAGCCATCATAGCCCTGGAAGGGATTGAAGATAGAGAAGAAGTTGTACTCAAAGTTATAGTTCACATGGTAACGGAGCCAGCCATACACATTGTAGATCATATTCAGGGCCCGGTTGCCAAAGGTGATAATAAAGCAGGCCCCCACAAAGAAATAATATGCCTTACGATTGTGATCCCAGGCACTTTTCAGCACCGGGAAGAAGATATACAAAATCACCATGGCTCCCATGAACCACATGTGGTAGTACCAATAGCTGTCCTGCAATATGGTATGCTTGATGACATACTTCCAGCTGAGGGTGCCCCAGGGGCTTTCCCACAGGGTGAGCGCCAGGGTCACAAAGCTCCAGATCAGGGCCAGGACCACAAAATGCAGGGTCTTTTTCGCATGTTTCTTAATGTCCAGCTTATGGTCAAAGAGCAGATAGCCGTTGACCAGGAAGAAGAAGGGCACGCAGGGCCCGATCAGGGTCAAAAAGCCATAGAAGAAATACTGGTCAAGGCTTCGATCCGTCAAAATGTCGCAGCCTGTCACCAATCGGCAGTGGTAAAACACCACAATGAGAATGCCGATGAATTTCATCAGGTCGAGAGACGGTATCTTCTTTTTCTTTGGTTTTGCTTCTTGGGCACTGGTAATTGCAGTATCCAATTTCCTCACTCCTTTTGCGCTCCACCGTTTCTGGTGTCTTTCATCCTCGCTGTTTACTTGATTTTCTTACACTGGAGCCGGTAGTACGCCCACTGTCTCCACTTTAAAATTTTGCTGGCACCGGCATCGGGCAGCTCGTAGAGCACATCCCCCTGGCCGTTTACATATTCTCCGCTCCAGACCACAGGATACTCCCGCCGAAGCTCGTTGACAAAGCGAAACCAGGGCGAATCGTCGGAGAGTCCCGTAATCTCCATCAGGGTAGCCCCCAGGAAGCTGGCAGAGATATGCTCCGGCATATCGAGCTCCTGCTGTACCTTGTCCCAATCCAAAATCTCCTGGGCCTCTTCGTTGGCCCAAATGAAATAGGGGGGCGCATACAGGTCGAAGTCAAACTCCTTGTTATCCCCGTCCATTTTGAGTTGGGTGTAGCCGGAGCCCTCCGTCCCCAGATAGGGGTAGTGGTCTCCGAAATAGGTAAATACCACCGGCTTGCCGCAGTCCTCAAAATACTCTACCAGGGTTTTCAGGCTCTTGTCGGCATACCGCAGGCCCTCGATGTAGACGGAAAGCTCCGTGGTCGTTTCCTCGTCCAGCTCTCTGTCCACCTCCAAAGCGGGGATGTCATAATCTGTGCCGTACTTCTCTGTGGTGTAGTTCATGTGGTTCTGGATGGTGGTGGTGTAATTAAAGCACAATCCTCCGTCGGCAGTATCCCGCTCAAATTTATCAATCAGCAGTCCGATGGTATAGTCATCGGCAATGTAACCGCCCAGCCAGTCCGGCTCCGTCAAGTCCTCGTAGAAGGTGGCAGTGTCTGCCCCCAGCCAGGGCATAATGTGATTTCGGTTATAGAACCAGGCATATCCAGGATGGATGTAACTGGTTGTGTAACCGGCAGCACCATACTCCCGGAAAATACTGTCCAGGTTACCACTGAGGGTTCGGAAGGCCACCACCGTACCGGTGGACAAGGTCTCGGTCTGAATACCGGTCATCACGTCGAACTCCGTGTTGGCAGTACCGCCGCCCAGATTCATCACCACCAGATGACCGGAGATCACATCCTCCCGCTCCACCATGGCGTGATAGAAGGGAATGGGATCCGTTTCAGGTGTGTAGGTAAATGCCGGGTCATCAATGAGATCGGTGAAGGATTCGTTCATCAGGATCACCACATTCACCGGCTGGTGCTCCCCGTCTCCCGCCGTATCTGAATCCCAGGCCGCAGCGGCATCCTCGTCAAAGTTCTGGGGCTTATCCACCGAGTTGTTGGTAAGGTAATAGCAGAAGCTGTAGGGGAAGCCCAGATCATTATAGGCGCCCAGCGCCTTAAAGAAGTTGGTTCCCTCAAAGGAGGTATAGAGCTCGTGGTTGGAATACAGTGCAAACACCAGAACGATCCCCAGCACCACGCTGCCCAGCACATGGCCCCAGCGAAGCAGCCCCCGAAGCCCGGGCTTCACGCCCTTCTTGTGTAGAACAAGACCTGCGGCTACCAGCACACCGGAAAACAGCAGCATTAAGATGAGGTATTTCCAGGGCAGCTGAATATCATAGGAGTTCAGGGCCTCCCCCACCTCCCGAAGCAGCTGCAAATCTCTGGGGTACACCGGCTCCTGGCGGATCTCGCATTTGATCCGGCTGGCAATGGAGAAGCCACAGACCAGCACATTGGCCAGCGCTCCACCATAGAATATGTTGCCAAAGAGCCCTGAAAAACACACCGTAATCAGAAACACCGGCAGAAAATTCAGCAGGATCAGCAGAGGTTGATCTAAGAATATCCCTGCCACCTTTTTAAAGCTGTTGGGCTGTATGTAGATTGCCAGGAATGTAATGATTCCGGCCATACCCAGGGTCAAAAGCACATGGACAAGCCGCTTCTGCCACCCCTTCAGCCGGGACTGGGTCGTTTCCTGGTTTTCGATTTGGTTCATGTTAAACGCTCCCGCAATAGAAATAGAATTGTCGTCTAGACTACCCTTTATTGTAGCATAATCATAGTTTTATTGCAAAGAAATTATAAAACTTCCGTCAATATTCCCTCCCCGGAATGGCTTGATTTCCCGGATAGGGGGGTATATAATATATTCACTTTACCCAGTTAAATCATCACCACATTATTGCATATACATTGGAGGTATTTTTATGAAACTTATTACTGGCGGCGTCACTGCCGCAAAGGGATTCCGGGCTGCCGGTATCCACGCCGGAGTAAAAGCCGGCTCCTCTCCCGAGAAAAACGACCTGGCTATGATTCTCTGCGACTGCGAAGCCACAGCCGCAGGTGTCTACACCATGAACCGGGTAAAAGCCGCCCCCATCTATGTCACCATGGAGCATCTGGAGAATGGCACCGCCCGGGGCGTCATTTGTAATTCCGGCAACGCCAACGCCTGTGCCCCTCTGGGCCACGAGAATGCGGTAAAAATGGCCGAAGCTGCCGCCGCTGCCACAGGGCTGAGCCCCAAGGACTTCATCGTGGCCTCCACCGGCGTAATTGGACAGACC
>CAZFXB010000127.1:0-6469 GCA_964522835.1 uncultured Oscillospiraceae bacterium | reverse complement strand
TGGAGCACGATGGGGAAGCCGGGCAGACGGCGGGAGATATCCTCCAGGATGTCGAACCGCAGCGGAGGAGGAACCAGAATGCCCTCTTCGTTCCGGGTACACTGCTCGGGGGTGAACTTAAATGCACCGTGGGAGGTGCCGATGGCGATGGCCAGGGAGTCACAGCCGGTACGCTCTACGAACTCCTGTACATCCTCGGGACGTGTGTAGGAGGAATCCTCAGCGGAGACATTGACCTCGTCCTCTACGCCGGCCAGAGTACCCAGCTCGGCCTCAACCACAACGCCACGGGCGTGGGCATACTCAACCACCTTACGGGTGATCTCGATGTTCTCCTCGAAGGGCTTGGAGGAAGCGTCGATCATAACGGAGGTAAAGCCGTCGTCGATGCAGCTCTTGCAGGTCTCGAAGCTGTCGCCGTGATCCAGATGGAGACAGATGGGCAGACCGGTCTCGATTTCGGCAGCCTCAACCAGCTTCACAAGGTAGGTGCGGTTGGCGTAAGCACGGGCACCCTTGGAAACCTGGAGAATCACAGGGGCGTTGCACTCCTTGGCGGCCTCGGTGATACCCTGGATGATCTCCATATTGTTGACATTGAAGGCGCCGATGGCGTAGCCGCCCTCATAGGCTTTTTTGAACATTTCAGTAGATGTGACAATAGGCATTATGTACACACTCCTTTAATTTACTCTACGCTCAGTATAACACTTCTTTGCAAAAAAAGCAACAACCATATTGAAATTATATGATAATTATGATACATTATAGACGTTACATACAAGTATCGGATTTTTCAAGTTTTTTGTCAATCTTATGCTTGCGTATTTCTCCCTTCAATGGTATAGTAGAGGCGAGAAAACCGAATTATTCAGGAGGTATTTTTTATGGCAATTCTTACCGGAGCATGTATCTTCGGCCAGTCTGGCGGCCCCACTTCCGTCATCAACGCCAGCGCCTGCGGCGTGTTTGAGACTGCACTGAAAAACCCCAACATTACCAAGGTCTATGGTGCTGCCCATGGTATCAAGGGTGTGCTGGACGACCAGCTTTATATCATTGACGAGGAGGATCCTGCAGAGCTGACTCTGCTGCCCTACACCCCCTCCTCTGCCCTGGGCTCTGTCCGCTATAAGCTGAAGGATCCCGAGGTGGACGACACCGACTATAAGCGTATGCTGGAGATTTTTAAGAAGTACGATGTTCGTTACTTCTTCTACAACGGCGGCAATGATTCCATGGACACCTGCTCCAAGGTTTCCCGGTATCTCAAGAGCGTTGGCTACGAGTGCAACGTGATCGGCGTTCCCAAGACCATTGACAATGACCTGTATGGTACTGACCACTGCCCCGGCTTTGGTTCTGCTGCCAAGTATATCGCCACCACCTGCATGGAGGTTTCCCTGGATGCCAAGGTCTACGACACCGGCATGGTCTGCATCATTGAGATCATGGGCCGTAACGCTGGCTGGCTGGCCGGTGCGGCTGCTCTGGCCTCTGCCTCCGGTGAGGGCCCCGATCTGGTGTATCTCCCTGAGATCGACTTTGATGTAGAGAAGTTCCTGGACGATGTGGAGAAAATCTACAACGAGAAGGGCAAGGTTATCATTGCTGCTTCCGAGGGTATTCACGACAAGGACGGCAAGTTCATCTCTGAGTATGCCGGTGAGGCACAGAAGGATGCCTTTGGCCACACCCAGATGGGCGGCCTGGCTCAGGTGCTGGAGAGTATGCTGAAGACTCGTGTGAACTGCAAGAGCCGTGCCATTGAGCTGAGCCTGATGCAGCGCTGTGGCGCACACTGTGGCTCTCAGACGGATATCGATGAGGCGTATGCAGTGGGTAAGGCTGCTGTTGAGGCCGCTACCTCCGGCGAGACTGGCTACATGGTGGCCATTAAGCGGACCGGCAACGATCCCTACACCTGGGAGACCGAGCTGCTGCCCCTTGAGAAGTGCGCCAACTTCGAAAAGAAGGTTCCCACCGAGTGGATCAACGCCCAGGGCAACGGCGTGACCCGGGAGTTTATCGATTATGCTCTGCCCCTTATCCAGGGCGAGACCAAGATGCCCAAGGTGAACAGCCTGCCCAGATTCGCAAAGCTGAAGAAGGTTCTGGCGAAGTAAAAAAATTTGAAAGGCTCTCTGGGGGTTCCAGAGAGCCTTTTTATAGCATAGAAATTGCAATGATATATGTGGATTTCAAGAATTGACTACAAAGGGAATTACGGACTCCCACGCCAGTTTTCACTGGCTCGGAGTGACATGGACGGGTTTTAAGTATTGCGCACAAACTAGCAAAGTTCGCACACGTCATTGAGAACCAGTGATCGACATCACTGGTGTGGCAATCCGCATCCTTGCGGTACGGAATGACCGTAAGCAACAGATTCCAGCGATTTCGTACTGATTTTCCCCACCGTACTTCTTCACTTTTCACTATTCGCTTTTACCTCAAATCGGTCCCTCATCCACCACTCCTTCGGGGCGGTCCCCCTTCTCCCAGGAGAAGGTGTGCATATCAGGACAGCTTTTATAAAATCACAGCTGCCTGCCAGCGGCGGGCTGAGGGCAGCCCGCCCTACAATCATACCAGCAGACTGGTGTATCGCTGTAGGGCCGGTTGCACCACAGGCATTCCCTTCGGTCACCCTCAACCGGCCGGCAGAAAGGGGTGCAATTATAGGAATTCCACGGCGAATACGTACAAGCTGCCAAACTTGTACCCGCCAGAGGCTTCTCTTTGAGGAGAAGCTGTCAGCGTTAGCTGACTGATGAGGTATTCTGCTGCCTTTACTGCGACATTTTCCTTGTTATGAGCTCGGTCTACACCTCATCCGGCGGCTTTGCCGCCACCTTCTCCTCAAGGAGAAGGCTTTTAGTGCTCCCTACATAGGAAACTACTCCAAAATCTCATCAATAGCCTGGCGGATGTTTTTCACCCGGATGACGGTCATGCCGTCGGGAGGAACCACTTTGCTGCTGCCCTGATGGGGGATGAGTACCCGGTCAAAGCCCAGGCGGCTCAATTCCGCCAAACGGAGGGACAGATTGTTGACTGCACGAATTTCTCCCGTCAGGCCCACTTCACCGATGGCGGCCACGTTGTTGGGGATGGGCTTGTCCCGGAAGCTGGAGGCAACCGCCATCACCAGGGGCAGATCTGCCGCAGGCTCGGAGATATTCAGGCCACCAATCACATTGATGTAGCCGTCGCAGGAAGAAAGCCGCATACCGCCCCGCTTGTCCAGCACAGCCATCAGCAGCGTGGCCCGGTTAAAGTCAAATCCGTCGGTGGTTCGCCGGGGTACATTGAAGCTGGAGGACACCACCAGAGCCTGAATTTCTGCCAGAATGGGTCTGGTTCCTTCCATTGCGCAGGCAACGCAGGTGCCGGGAGCGTTTAAGGGACGGCCGGACAGCAGCATTTCTGAGGGGTTTTCCACCTCCAACAGACCGGTTTCGTGCATATCAAAGACACCCAACTCGTTGGTGGAGCCAAAACGGTTTTTTGCGGCGCTGATGAGCCGATAGGAGGTGTTTCGATCTCCTTCAAAGTACAGAACGCAGTCTACCATGTGCTCCAGCACCTTGGGGCCGGCAATGGAACCCTCTTTGTTGATATGACCCACCACAAAGACGGTGATATTCTGGGCCTTGGCCAGGTGCATCAGGGTCATGGTGCATTCTTTTACCTGGGTAATGCTGCCTGGGGCAGAGGTGCCGTCCTGGGTATAAAGGGTCTGGATGGAGTCGATGACCAATACATCCGGTTTTACTTCGTCCACGGTCTCCAATATATCCTCCATGGCTGTTTCCGAGAGAACGAAGAGATTCTCGCCGGTTACCCCCAGCCGGACGGCACGCATTTTGATCTGGGTCTCAGATTCCTCACCGGAGACATAGAGCACGGTAAGTCCCCGGGAGACATAGGAGCTGAGCTGCAAAAGCATGGTGCTTTTGCCGATGCCGGGGGCGCCACCCACCAGCACCAGAGAACCACGAACCGCTCCCCCACCCAATACTCGATCCAGCTCCCCCATACCGGTGGAGAACCGAACTTCATCGGTGGTATTAAGCTCATGGAGCTGACGGGCAGTGCGTCTGGTACCAGCGGTTCTGGGGGCAACGCCTTTGGTTTTCACGGCAGGAGCCGCCTTGTGCTCCACGATGGTGTTCCACTGGCCGCAGGCGGGGCATCTTCCCTGCCACTTCATGGTTTCATTCCCGCAGGAGGTGCAATAAAATACGGTTTTTTCCTTCATTGGTACTTCCCTCTTTAAACGCCGGAGTGATCCTCCGACAGGTGGTTTGTAACGGCGACAGCGATGGCAATCGCCAATTTTTTTTGATATGCGTCTGTGTTCAGCATGGAAAGCTCCTGGGGATTGGTAAGAAATCCGCATTCCACCAGGACACCGGGCACATCAATATGCCCCATCAAATATACATCGGGCTGAATCTTTTTAGACTCCCGGTGATTGGAAACGTCCACATCCCTGTTGATCTGGGCCTGAATTCCTGCGGCCAGATCCTGGCTGTCCCCCAGTGCATTATAAAAAACCTGGGCCCCGTGGTATTGGGATTTGCCAAAGGAGTTACAGTGAATGGAAAGCAGTATGCTATCCGGGTGGCTGTTAACCAGAGACACCCGGTTTCGAATATCGGATACCTTTTTCTGAGAAATGGATACCGCATCCTGGCTGGAAAGGTCACGGTCGGTATCTCGGGTCAAAAGGGTGTTCTCGCCCAGCAAGCCCAATACAGCGTCGGTTTTTAGAGAAATAGACAGATTGAGGTCGCTTTCCAGCGTACCATCTGCCCCTGTAGCGCCTCCATCCATGCCCCCATGTCCCGGATCCAGAATGATTACTGGATGGAGAACCTCTGTGGTGGATACGGTGCTGGTATCCCGGAGCCCGTGAACTGCAAAGAGCAACAGCAGACTCAGAGAAAGAACATACATACAGGATAAAAATCTGGCTTCACCATGCTTCATAAAAACACCCCCATAAAACCTATGAGGGTGTTTTTTGTTTATGCCTTACCGGAGCCGTTTATCCTTCTCCCGGGATTTGTAGATGAACTTGTAGAAAATGCCCTTGTTTTCATAGCCGTTCTTGTAGGCAAGATAACCCACGATGGGCTGAAGGAAGCAAGGAATCAGGTAGAATACGGCATAGCCCCAGATCGAGGTATTGATGGCCATCTTAATGGCCCCCACCAGGGATACAAAGGGGCTGTAGAACACCATCCACAGCACACCAAAAAAATCAGACCATACCACAGAACCCTTTGCCATAATGCACATCAGCAGCACGCAGAGGATGCCGGGAATCTGGGCCATAATGCCAGTTTTCAGGCCCCGCTTCGGATCGTACTCCAGGTACTTGTATTTGACCAGGTTGTAATCCCGCATGGCGGCCTTGAAAATGTCGGTGTAATCAAAATAGATGAAGAGAATAATCAGTGCAGCAGAAATGATCCACTCAAACCACAGCGGCAGAGTCAATGCACTGGTCAGAACGATGTAAATGAGATACAGTGCGGTGATCTTAATGCTGACATACCAGTGCTTTCTCATAAAAGAGAAATCTGTGCTGGTCATAACATTGGGGTCAGCAGAACGGGCGGAAAATTCCGGCTTTTTGTTGTTGGAGGCCATAACTCAGGTCCTTTCTCGGTTCATTTAAGACTTATTATAGCACAGAAAATTCCCCATGAAAAGCCATAAAACATGAACAGTTTTAAAATTTCTGCATAGGATATTCTGAATCGACAAATAAGGAGGTTATTTGGTTGAATCAGAAGGAAAATGGGCAAGCGTGCAGCCCTGTGACCACAGGCAGACTGCCGCAATGTGGGATGTTGGCGGTAAGCTATGTCCCGGTACAGCGGAGCGCAGAGGACAGCTATCAGGCTGAAAAGGCATTATCCCGGGGAACCTTGTTTCCGGGACTGGATCTGCCATATCGGGGCCTTGTAAACAATCCACCGGAGAATCCCACGCCCCTTCAGGAGCTGATGGCGCTCGGTTTTGCCGTCCATGAACTGGGACTGTATCTGGATACCCACAAGGATCCGGAGGCAGAGGAAATGTTTTTGAAGTACAATAAGCTTTACCAGGAAGGTTTGGCAGAATACCAGCGCCGGTATGGGCCACTGCAAATGACCGACAGTGGAACCGATGGATTTGAATGGGTCAATGATCCCTGGCCCTGGGAGTTGGCTGCAAATCAGAGAAACAGCACAAATCTGATGCCACAGAGGGAGGTGTAACAGATGTTTATATATGAGAAGCGGCTTCAATATCCCATTAAAGTGGAACATCCCAATCCCAAACTGGCATCCATTATCATCAGTCAGTATGGCGGCCCCGATGGCGAATTGGGGGCATCGCTCCGGTATCTTTCTCAGCGGTACTCCATGCCTAATGCCCGGCTGAAGGCACTTTTGACGGACATTGGTAC
>CAZFXB010000126.1:0-6528 GCA_964522835.1 uncultured Oscillospiraceae bacterium | reverse complement strand
AATCCTCATCAGAAACATCCACCTCGATGCCCGCCTCTGAAAGGGTATTGTAGGTGGCTTCCATCTCCTCCATTTTGGCCCCCAATGGAGCCATGGCCTGCACCAACTCATCCATGGTCAGTTTTCCATTGGCACGGGCCTTTGCGATCAACTGTTCCTGTACTGTTTTGAGTGCCTGGTTGTCCGCTTTTTTTTGAGAGGTCTTGCTCATGCTATCATCCTCCATACCCTTTTTTATCTCTCCGGCGGTTTAGTGCCGCCATAAGATCCTTGTCTGTCCGTTTGGACGCTTCCAACTGAATTACCGCTATGTAATCCGTCAATGCTTTTTCGTTCACCACACCCTGAGATTTCTGGGCGATCTTTGTCAGCAGGGATATCTCATCCCCAGTGAATTCCTGCCCCAGGGCCGTCACGGAAATGGACAAGCCCTCTTTCCAACGGCTCCGCATCCAGGCGAAGGCCCGACCCAATACGGGAGACGAAAAATGCTCCGGGGTCAGACTTCCCACATGATCCATCAGGCTGTTTTCCAGAAAAATCAGCCCCAGCAGCCCTTCCTCCGCCATAGCGGATTTCATATTTTCATATTTGATTCCCGGCGCCGCAGGCTGGAGCTGGGCCGCAGGGGACAAATTCTGTTTTTCTTCCCGTTTTTTCTGGGCAGAAATCCGCCGCTTAAAGACCCGATTTACCTCCAGCTTCATGGCATCGGCTTTTACGCCGGCCATTTCTGCCGCCCGTGTACTATAAACCTCCCGCTCTACAGAGCTTTGCATGGAAGCAATCAGATTTGACGCTTCCTTCAGAAATTCCACTTTGCCATCGTCGGTTTTCAGGTCAAATTTGCGTCGAATGGTCTCCAGCTGGTAGGCCGCCTGGTTTTCTGACTGGCCCAGCAGCTTTTTAAACCGCTCCGCACCGAATTTTTTCAGAAATTCGTCGGGATCCTTGGCCCCCTCCATACGGAGCACCCGGACAGAAATACCTGTGGGCTCCAGAATGCTGATGGCCCGCTTGGCCGCATTCTGTCCCGCCTGATCTCCATCGTAACAGAGCACCATCTGTTTGGTGTATTTGGCCAGCATTCCGGCCTGTTCCTGGGTCAGGCTGGTGCCCAGAGAGGCAACCGCACAATCAAAGCCATATTGGTGCATGGCAATGGTGTCCATGTAGCCCTCGGTCAACACAAGCATGTCCATTTTCGTCTTTTTTGCCACATTGAGGGCAAAAAGGTTCTTCCGTTTATTAAAAATCATACTCTCCGGGGAGTTTAGATACTTGGGCTCGGAGCCATCCATGACCCGTCCGCCGAAGCCGATCACATTCCCCCGCACATCAATGATGGGAAACATGACCCGGTTCCGGAACCAGTCGTAGGTGCTGGTGTACTCCTCCATCTCCCCGTTTTCATTTCTTCTGGTCTTTTGTTTGGAGCGAACCAGTCCCGCATCCTGTAGATCCTGAACCGTGTATCCCTTCTCCAGCATGGCCTTCTTTAGAGAATCCCAGCTGTTTGGGGCAAATCCAAGACCAAAGGAGGTGATGGTTTTGGGACTCAGTCCCCGGCTCAGGAGATAATTCAGGCCCTCCTGTCCTTCAGGACTTTTCAGCATTTGGTGATAAAATCTGGCCGCATCCCGGCACAGCTCCCAAAGCCTTTCCTTTCTGCGCAGATTGGACACCTGCCGCTGATCCTCCTCGGGAATGGGGATCCCGGCCCGTTTTGCCAGGAACCGGACAGAGTCCGGATAATCCATCCCCTCGATCTCCATAATAAAGTTGATGACCCCGCCGCCCTTGTGGCAGCCGAAGCAGTAGAATATGCCCTTTTCCGGTGCCACCGAGAAGGAGGCCGTCTTTTCATTGTGGAAGGGGCACAGACCGAACATATTGCTGCCCCGACGCTGTAGGTTCACGTAGGAACCTACCACCTCGTCAATGGGATTTTTTTCGCTGACTTCTTCCAAAAAAGCCTCAGAAAATGCCATATTGACCTGCCTCCCTTCCATGATTTCCAAAATTCCAAAAAATTATGCGTTTTTCGTTCATCCCCGAACGTTCCATGTAGTGGGGACAAAGATCTCCCGGAATTTATACACCGCATACTGATCCGTCATTCCGGCGATATAGTCCACAACCGTCCGCTCAATTCCCTCGAAGTCCAGCTGGGGTTGAAAGTCTGCCGGGATAGCCTCGGGGTGCTTCATATAGTAGTCAAAAAGCATTCCAATAATATCCCGGGCCTTATATTCCTCTCCCTTGGCAACTGGGTTCCGGTACACCCGGTCAAACATAAATTCCCGCAGCCGTTCCATGGCATCTGCCACCTCCGGATCCCGCCCGATCTGGCTCTGTCCTCGGGAATGGGCAATGATATCCGTCACCAGGGAATCGATCCGTCGGGAGTTGGTCTCCCCCAGCACATCGGAAATATCCCTGGGAATGTCCTTATTTTCCAAAATTCCTGCCCGTCGGGCATCGTCAATGTCGTGGTTGATATAGGCAATCCGGTCTGCCAGTCGAATGATCTGGCCCTCCAGTGTCTCCGGGATATAGTCCCCGGTGTGGCCCAAAATGCCCATTCTGGTCTCGTAGCACAGGTTCAGACCTTCCCCGTTTTTCTCCAGCATATCCACCACCCGGAGGGACTGTTCATTGTGGTTGAAGGGTCGCCCCAGAATATCTGTCAGTGCCCGCTCTCCGGCGTGGCCGAAGGGGGTATGCCCCAAATCATGACCAAAGGCCATAGCCTCTGTCAGGTCTTCGTTCAGCTTCAGTGCTCTGGCAATGGTTCTGGATATCCGCATAACCTCCAGGGTATGGGTCAGCCGGGTTCGGTAGTGATCCCCCTCGGGCTGCAAAAACACCTGGGTCTTGTGCTTGAGCCGCCGGAAGGACTTGGAGTATACGATCCGATCCACATCCCGCTGATAACAGGTGCGAACGCCGTTCTCCTCCTCTGGCCGCAGCCTCCCCCGGGTATCCCGGGCCTTTTGCGCCCAGGGTGCCAAATACGAATACTCTTCCTGTTCCAGTTCTTCCCGAATGGTCATTTCGATCCCCTCCCGGAATTAAAACCTGTCTGTGGGAAATGCCCGGAAAATTTGATCCAAGGGCTCCCCTTCCACCTTTCCACCAGTTAATTCGATCAGCCGTGCCAGATAATCCTTGGTGGTAAGCTCTGGTGTCAGCACCGTCAGCAGCACATCTGCTCCAAACTCTGTATCCTCCAGAACGCCCCCCATTTTTTCCGTCTCCACCCGGAGCCGGTCATAGAGGTTGTAGGGACAGGGCACCAAAATTCGATCCCAGAGCCGCTCCACGCTGACTCCCGCCGCAACCAAGGCATCCTTGGCTCCCTTGGAGTAGGCCCGGGCCAGGCCGCCAGTGCCCAGCAAAATGCCGCCGAAGTATCGGGTCACCACACATACCGCATCCACAATATTTTCTCTGGTGAACACCTCCAGCATGGGCTGGCCTGCGGTGCCCTGGGGCTCTCCATCATCGGAGTACCGCAGGGTGCCATCCCGCAGGAGATAGCACCAGCAGTTGTGCCGGGCATCGTGATATTGCTTTTTCACCTGCTCGATCTTCTCTCTGGCCTCTTCCTCGGTGGAAATACGCCAGATTTGGGAGATAAAGCGGGACTTTTTCTCTACAAACTCCGACTGGGCGTAGCCCGTGGGGAGATAGTATTCTGTCATATCATCTTCCTCAATATATTAGACGCAAAACAACCATATTTGTTGCGAAAATCTTCAAATTTCAATGCTCAGGGCGTGCAAATAAACGCCCGATATCTGCCCTGCATTTCCCGGTTTAGGGCTGCATCCACCCGGATTCCATCATTTTCATACTCCGAGGAGAACACCTTGGCCTCCCGGTGGAGCCGATCCAGCTCCCCTGCCTTGCTGTAGGGCAAAAGCAGGATCGCCCGAATCACCCCGGTGTCCAGATTCTGTTCCATCAGCTCCAGCAGTGCCGTCAGATTGGTACCACTGGCCGCAGAAATGCCGATTTTGTTCTCTCCCACAGGAATATCCCGGGGCTCTGCCAAATCTGCCTTATTGTAGACCTCAATAACAGGACAGCCCTGGGGGGCCAGCTGGGACACCAGCTTTTCCACCACCTCCATGTGCTTCTCCCGTTCCGGGTCAGCGGAGTCGATTACATGAAGCAAAAGATCCGCATATTGAAGCTCCTCCAGGGTGGCACCAAAGGCCTCCACCAGGTTATGGGGCAGCTTGGCAATAAATCCGACTGTATCGCTGAGGAGCACCTGGCAGGTATCTGACACCTGGAGATGCCGGGTGGTGGTATCCAGAGTATCAAAAAGCCGGTTATTGGCAGGAATCCCTGCCCCGGTCAAAGCATTGAGCAGAGTAGACTTTCCCGCATTGGTATAGCCCACCAGTGCCACCACAGGCACGCTGTTTTTCTCACGAAGCTGCCGCTGAACCCCCCGAACCCGGCGAACCTCCTTCAGCTCCTGCTTGAGCCGTGAGATCCGCTCCCGGATATGCCGCCGATCTGTCTCCAGACGGGTCTCGCCGGGGCCTCGGGTACCGATGCCGCCCCCCTGCCGTGACAGGCTCTTGCCCATACCGGACAGCCTGGGCAAGAGATACTGGTACTGGGCCAGCTCCACCTGCAAACGGCCTTCTCTGGTTTTTGCCCGTTGGGCAAAAATATCTAAAATCAAAGCGGAGCGGTCAATGACCGTTACTCCGGTGATCTCCTCCAGAGACCGAATCTGAGACGGGGTCAGGTCATTGTCAAAGATGACCATTTCTGCCCCGGTGGCCTCTACGGCTCCACGAAGCTCCTCTGCCTTGCCCTCACCTAAAAAAGAATGGGAATCCGGAGCTGGTCGGGACTGCAAAAGCTTTCCCACGCAGGTGCCTCCGGCAGTCTCCAGCAAAGCCTCCAGCTCACGAAGACTTTCCTCCGTGGCCGTCTCCTCCCGGGTAAACACAGCGGCATCTAAGCCTGCCAAAATAGCCTTTTCCGCCTTGATCTTTTGATTTGCCTCCATAGATTCCTCCAACATAAATTTACAAAAATAGTGAAAAAACGCTTAAAAAAGTGCAAAAAGGGGCTGTCTCACGAAAGTGAAACAGCCCCTCGACGGGATACTTACTTCAGGCCGAACTTCTTGTTGAAGCGTTCAACACGTCCGCCAGTGTCAACCAGCTTCTGCTTGCCGGTATAGAAAGGGTGGCACTTGGAGCAGATTTCAACTCTGATATCCTTCTTGGTAGACCCGGTCTCAAACACGGCACCACATGCACAACGAATGGTGGTCTGCTGATAATCGGGATGGATTCCGTTCTTCACGTTTGTTCACCTCTTTCGGTTCCAGTCAAGGCGTAATACGCCCTTGTAATCTAAAGTGCTGGGATATTATATCACGGTCTTTTCTAAATTGCAAGAGGATTTTCTCATTTTTTTGTTTTTTCTTTCAGTCCACTGCTAAAAAACTGCGAACCTGCGCCATGCGGTTTTCAGCCACCTGTTTTCCAATCTGGTACACCGCCTTGAGCCGATTGGGATCGTGCTCCACCCGGTGAATGGGCAGCTTTTCCTCCGGTCGGATCACCAGAATTTCACCCCGATTTTCTTTCGTGCGAACATAGGCCGTTTCCTGGTTATAGACATGATGCCGCACCTCCATGGCACGGTACACGGCGGGCTGCTCCTTCAGGAGCCACTTCATGGCAGGCAGTGCCTTGGTTTTGGGCTTCATAAAATCCCGGGGCTGAGTCAACACCACCACGATCCGGTCATATCCCAGATTTTCAAAGAATTTCAGGGGAATGGGATCTACAATCCCCCCATCCAGCAGCTTTTTCCCGTCCAATTCTACCGGTTTTGACACACCAGGCATGGAGGCCGAAGCCCGAATCCAGTCCATATCCTCCTGATGGCCCATCTGGCACCGATGATACACCGGTTCCCCAGTCTCCACATCTGTTGCCACCACATAGAACTCCATGGGAGTATTTTTGAAGGTCTCCGTATCAAAGATATCCAGCTTTTCCGGAATCTCTCCGTAGCAGAACTCTGCCCCGAACAAATTTCCCGTCTTGATGAGACACTCAATGCCGCAGTAGCGCTTGTCATCGCAATAGCGCATATTGTAGCGGAGGGCCCGGCCCTTCTGACGGGATTTGTAGTTACAGCCAAAGGCGGCTCCCGCAGAAACACCAATGACACCGTCCACCTCGATGCCCTGCTCCATAAGCACATCCAGCACGCCGGCGGTAAACATACCCCGCATGGCACCGCCCTCTAACACCAATCCGGTTTTCAATCAAATCACCTCGCTATATTGCCCTTCCTTTTGTCCTTTTCCAATACTATAGCAAAAATTTTTCCCGGTGTAAATCGGTTTTATTCCAAAAAACGCTTGACATATTCACTCTACATTTGTAGAATTATCGTGTGTACTACATTTGTAGAGGAGTGAGCCCATGTCCATTTCCCGTCTTCCCGATTCCGAGCTTCAGGTCATGCAGGCCATCT
>CAZFXB010000125.1:0-6633 GCA_964522835.1 uncultured Oscillospiraceae bacterium | reverse complement strand
GGACTTCTCTTTTACGAAGGAAGTGCAATATGGCAAGCACAAATCATGCCACTGAGAAAATAAGTGAAGAATTGAAGGCGCCCGTGTTGGCTCTTGTTGCCAAGGGGCAGAAGGCCGGTATGCTCCAGTCCTCTGAGATCAACAGTGTTCTTGAGAAGCTGGATGTAAATGCCGATCAGATCGAAAATGTATACGAGATTATCGAAAATATGGGGATTCAAATCCTGGGTGCGGAGCTGGAGCTGGACAATGCTCCCGATGTCCACATCGAGGAGGAGGAAGAGCTGGTTGATCCGGTGGAGCTGGCTGCGGAGTACAATCTGGACGACCCTGTGCGGATGTACCTGAAGGAAATTGGTCAGATTCCGCTGCTTACTGCGGAAGAGGAGCAGGACTTGGCTGCCCGGGTGGCCCAGGGCGACAAGTATGCCAAGGATAAGCTTACTGAGGCAAACCTCCGTCTGGTGGTTTCCATCGCCAAGAAGTATTCCGGCAGAGGTCTCCATATCCTGGATCTGATCCAGGAGGGTAATACGGGCCTCATTCGTGCGGTGGACAAGTTCGACTACACCAAGGGCAACAAGTTCTCTACATACGCCACCTGGTGGATCCGGCAGGCAATCACTCGTGCCATTGCCGACCAGGCAAGAACCATTCGTGTGCCGGTGCACATGGTGGAGGTCATCAATAAGGTCACCCGTTGTAACCGAAAACTGGTACAGGAGTTGGGCCGTGAGCCCACCATGGAGGAGATCGCAGCAGATCTTCACCTGCCCCTGGAGAAGGTGGTAGAGGCAACCCGTACCTCTGCGGATACCCTGAGCCTGGACACCCCTGTGGGTGATGAAGAGGATACCACCATTGGTTCCTTTGTGGAGGACGATAACACCCCCGGCCCTGCGGATGCCACCTCCAACACCCTTTTGGCAGAGGCCCTCAACGAGATTCTGGACACCCTCACCGAGCGGGAAGCCGATGTGCTTCGGATGCGCTTTGGAATGTACGATGGTCGTACCCATACCCTGGAGGAAGTGGGGCAGATCTTCGGCGTTACCCGTGAGCGAATTCGCCAGATCGAGAATAAGGCCATTCGAAAGCTCCGTCATCCCTCCAGAGCCAAGAAAATCAAAGACTTCTACTGCTAAAGTATATCCCCGATGCCAGGCATCGGGGATGCTTTTTATGCTTCGGGCTGTTCCGGCTCTTCCGGGGTGTTTACATATAGGGACTCAGTTGCGAGCTGTGCAGATATTAAAATTTCTTTTGCTGTACCCCAGTTTTCGTTTTCTATGGAGTTCAGGGCATCCGTTACACGATTGAACAGCAATGTGTACATTTTCTGGTATATGCTCTTATTCATAATAATTCCTCCAAAGTAAATACTATAACCATAGTAACGCTAGTTGTGTGAATTGTCAAGCGGTTACTTTCGTTATAGTATTTAATTGGTGAATAATTATGGAAACACTTGTGAGAATACAGGATTACGGCAAAGTGGAGCTTCGGCTTCGCCAGCTTATGGAGCAACGAAATATCGCCCGGGGAACGCTGGCGAAGGCCATTGGATGCCGATTTGAGGTAGTGGATCGCTGGTATCGAGGCAATGTATCGGAGCTGGACTTGGATGTTCTGGCTCGAATCTGCTGTGTGCTGAACTGCCGGGTGGAGGATATTCTGGTATATCGGAGTGACCCGTATTTCTGAGTCTGAATGAAAAAAGGAAGCAATCTCCCGTGAGAGACTGCTTCCTGCTTTTTTATGCTTCGGGCTGTTCCGGCTCCTCCGGGGTGCCGTCGGAGACCACAAATTCGATTTCAATTTCCGGCTCCTCCGAATCGTCCTCCTGGGGGGCTTCGGGGGCATGGGGGCAATCCTCTGCGTCTCCGTCCAGCTCCTCCAGTACCACATCGGTAATCTGGTTATCGTCCAGGTCAAGCCGGATGGGTTCTTCGGGTTCCGGTTTGCGGAGCTTTTTTGCTGCAACCACGGCGGCGGCTGCGGCAGCGGCGGCCCCTGCCAGGACGATTCCGCCAACAAGATTCTTCTTACTCATTCTGTAGGGCTCCTTTCGAAATATGATTATCAAAATGATATCATGGAAATACGAAAATAGTGTGAACAAAGGATAAACGATTTATTGATTTCGGAACTGGGAGGGGGTAGTGCCCTCATATTTTTTAAAGGCCCGGTTCATGGACAGGAAACTGGTGTATCCCACCTTCTGGGCGATTTGCTTCATGGTCAGTTCTGTATGCAGCAGATCCTTGGCGGCAGACAGCCTTACGTGCTGAATGGTTTCGTAAATGCCATGGCCGGTGTACTGCTTAAAGACCCGGGTGGCGTAGGAGGGGGTGATGCCAAACTGGGAGGACACCTCGGTAAGACCCAGATTTTCATCGGTGTAGTGCTGATTGATGTACACTGCCATTTTATCCACCCACTGGGGTTTGGGTTCCTGTTGGGCTGCATTTTGTTCTGCCAGGATGGCATCGAAAATGTCGCCCAGGGCGCCTGTCAGCTCCGACAGGGTTTGGGCCTCACAAATCCGGGGGCCGGGGTTTACCTTGTAATATAGTGTACCCAGCTGATCGTGAAGATCGTCCAACGCATCCAGAATTTTGCAGCAGATGCCCCCCAGCCGCACCCGCAGAATCTTCACTGTGGGGGTGGACTGAATGAATTCCCGGTCGATCATCTCCTGAAGCACATATTTGATCCCGGCAATGTCGGTAGCCTGGAGCTTCATAATCAGTTTTTTGTCCAGCTCCATCAATTCGGAGCGGATGCGAGGCTGGGTCTCTCCGCAGAGATCGTCATAAAAGAGAAGCTGCTGATCCTTGCCGAAGAAGTTGTTGTACCAAAGCACCTCTCCTGCGTAGGTGTATGCTTCCGGCAGGGCGGTGATGCCCTCGACCATGGGGCTGACGGAGATGGTGACGGAGATGTTGAATTCCGTTTCCAATACCTCCAGCATGTGGTTCAGCGTAGGCTCTATCTCCTGACGGAAGCTGTCCCAGGACTCGTTTACATTGACGATACATACCTGCTGATAGTTGGCCTCCGCCACCACAGCCCGGTTTTTTTGATTCAACATTTCATTGAGCATATTGGACAGCACAAAGAAATGATGCTTGGAGGTTTCGTGGCGTTGGGCTTCGGTGGAAAATACATCACTCCAGCGCTCAATGTGTACCAAAATAACTGCGTAATTGGGGCCGGTGGGATAGAATCCGGCACCGCTGCAAAAGTTTAAAAGCTCCTGGTCATCTTTGATAAAGTTGGGGCTTATCAGGTGGTTAATCAGATGGTCAATAAGCTGTATATCCTTGGGCTGGGAAAATTCCATGTTAAATTCCCCTTCTTTCCTTACATTCTGACTAATATAGTATCAGATTTTGGCGTTGTGAACAAGAGGAAATCGAAAATTGAAAAGTAAAAAAATGATACTCCCTATTGATTTCTGTCAGTTTCCAAGCATTTTTCAGCGTGCTATAATAATCATGGCTGATAGGCCAAAAACCTATATGGAGGAACTGTTATGAAGAATTGTTCGAAATTGCTGGCATTGCTGCTATGTCTTGCTATGATGCTGGGTATCATGGCTGGCTGTGGCGGCGACGCTGCAAGCAGCGTTTCTTCTGCTCCCGCAGAAGAAAATAGTGCTGTAGCCGAGGCTCCCGCTGTGGAGACCCCTGCAGCAGAAGAGGAGGAGGCATCTGTTGTCTCCCCCGTTGACGAGGCTCCCATTACCGAGAATGTGGAGATGGAGACCATCGAGCTGCCTCTGGTAGAAGAGGCTGTCCACTATACCTGCTGGATTCCCGTCGCTCCCTATGTCTCCAACTTTATGAACCTGGAGGAGTTCTCCGAGAAGACTGCCGTTGTTAAGCTCATCAACGAGGCTACCAATGTCTACATCGACTTCAACGCCATCGCCGGTGGCCAGGTGGAGGAGGAATCCTTTAACCTGATGATCGCTGGCCGTGACTACATGGACATCCTGGGTGTTATGAACTACTATTCCACCGGCCACGAGGGTGCCATCGAGGACGAAGTCATCATCGACCTGAAGGACGATCTGCAGGAGTACTGTCCCAACTACTGGAACCTGCTGACCTCCAACGATACCGCTTACATGACTCAGCTCACCGAGTCCGGCTACATGGGCTGCATCGCACAGCTGCTGAAGAAGGCCGGCACTGAGAACCAGGGCATGGTCATCCGTAAGGACTGGCTGGAGGAGTCCGGCGTTACTTCCACTGAGACTGTGGACGATTTTGAGAAGTATCTCCAGTATGCACTGGATACCTATGGTGCGTATGCTTACATGAACTACTCCGGCCTGGAGGCCAACCTGGCCGCCATGTTCAACACCACCGGCGGCATGGAAGTCCATGACGGCAAGGTGGTTCACACCTATGATTCCGACGAATTCCGGAACTATCTGACCAAGATGAACGACTGGTATAAGAAGGGCATCATTGATGTAGAGTTCTACAACGATACCGATGTTACCACCGTTCGTCAGGACATGGCCAACGACCTGTGCTCCTATGTTGAGGGCTCTGCCACCAACATGTCCCATGTCTATGACATGAACCAGGACAACACCAAGATGCAGCTTATGGGTATTGACTACCCCAAGGCTGAGGGCGTTGATGAGATTAAGGTTGCAAAGGCTACCACCATCATCAAGAACTCCGACACCTGGTCCATCTCCACCGCCTGCGGCGATCACACCGATCTGCTGAAGCTGGTGAACTGGCTCTACTCCGAGGAAGGCCAGCTGCTGTACAACTGGGGCGAAGAGGGCGTTGCTTTTGACTACGACGAGAATGGCGATCCTCAGTGGACTGACCTGGTAGTTAACAATGCCGACGGCCTGAACTTTATGTTCGCTTCTTACCTGTACGCTACCGGCACCGGTTCCGTATTCTTCCCCGGCGTTTACGACATGGAGAAGGAATTCTACTCCTACGACGACGAGCAGCTGGCCGCTGTTGACACCTTCGCCTCCATGGGCGACAGCGATGAGTGGTCCATGCCCTCCTATGTATCCCTGACCATTGATGAGCAGATCGAGTACAACACCTATGCTACCGATCTGGAGACCTACACCGAGGGTATGATCCTGAAGTTTGTCATGGGTGATGAGCCCATGGAGAACTATGATGCATTTATCGAGCAGTGCTACGCTATGGGCCTGCAGAAAATGCTGGATCTCTATCAGGGTGCTTACGACCGTGCACAGGAAGCTCTGAACGCTGCCTAATCACATAGAAATGATTTGCCCACTGCGGATTTGCCCGCAGTGGGCATTTTGCGCCTGCTGGAGACAAATGGACAATCAAAGGGTGCAAATGGATGAAACACAACAAAAAGAGACCGCCGCAAAATGACCAAAATGGGGAAATCATTATGGAATTTTTACGACAATGTGCTATAATAATCCCTGTTTTCGGGGCTCGTCGGCAGACCGGCGGCTTGGAATTGCCCCGAAAGGAAGGAGTCTTTTCTACATGAAAACAACCAAATTGTTTGCCCGTGTAATGTGCGTGGTTCTGTGTGTGGTTCTGATGAGCACCACCGCTCTGGCTGCCACCGGTACCCCCTACACCGGCAAAGCGTCTGACATCGTTGCTCCCGAGGGCCAGCAGGCTACTCTCATCGTGGACGGCGTTGTTACCCGCTTCGACAACAGCGATGCCGAGTACGACGGCAACGCAACCGTAGTCTACACCGACGATCTGGATGCAGCAGGCTCCCGCCTGTCCTCCTTTACCGCTGGCGGTGGAGATGCAGATGACAATGACTACGCTTATCATACTGCTCTGTTTGTGGACGAGAGCGGTGTGGTGGATGCAAAGTCCGTTACCGAGGCTATGACCGAGGGCACCTATGACGGCGAGAAGGCCGATGGTGTGAAGATCGAGGGCAACGACCCCTCCTTCAACGGCATCGTGGTTGCAGGCGGCATTGATTACACCATTTCCGGTGCTGACATCAAGATGATTACCGATGGCGACGGCCTTCAGTCCTGTGACTTCTCCGGCAAGGGCACTGCCATCACCTCCTTCGGCGAGGGCACCAAGCTCACCGTGGCTGACTCCAACATTGAGGTAGCCGGTGTTGCTGCTATGGCATTCTTTGCTGACTCCGGTTCTACTATGACCATCCGGAACACCACCTTCCATTCCGCAGGCGGTACCCTCCACGATGGCTATAAGAACTCCCCCTCTCAGAACACCATGGTTGCTCCCCCTTGGATCCTTGGTATCATGGGCTCTTCCCGTGCCACCAACCTGGAGGGCAACAACACCACCATGAACGTGATTGACTCCGCAGCTTCCGCTGGCAAGTGGGCCGTTCTGTCCACTGACTCCGGCTCCAACATGAAGCTGAACGTGGTCAACACCACCATGGATCTCACCGGCGCTGACTATGTTATGCAGGCCGACGGCACCTACAAGGATGACGCTGGCGATCCCAACCCCTACACCAAGAAGTCCGGTTATGGCACCTACACCATCGGCAACGCTGACGAGAACTTCTACGGCGTTACCATGAATGTTGGTACCTATGCAAACATCTTCACCGGCGGTTCCGCTACTTACACCAACCTGAAGGCTGGCG
>CAZFXB010000124.1:0-6636 GCA_964522835.1 uncultured Oscillospiraceae bacterium | reverse complement strand
GCCCCGGTCTGCAAAACCGTTATTCGCCAGTTCAAATCTGGCCGGTACCTCCATGTTTAGAGGACACTATAGATGCAACTTGAAAAAGTTGGCATTTATAGTGTTTTCTTTTTATATCCAGGTACTTTCATAAACAGAAAGTACCTGGATTTTTCTGATTTGTGAACACGAAATAATTCGATTCCATAGATGCAAATCAGGTTTAGGCAGTGATTTGCAGGACTTGAACCTCTTTCACACCAAATATGATAGTGCCCTTTTTGGATTTCCCTTGGGATTTCGAAAAGGGCACTCTTTTTTTATGGGAGTTTTTTGAAAGTTATTGAACAGGGGAAAAAGTTTTGCAGACATCTTTTCTTATGTCCTGAAGAATATGCTGACTGGACTAACGAAAATACAATAATTCGGTTGATTTATATATGATATTTGGTATAATAAAACAAAAAAGACCTCCGAAGAGGCCTTTTGGTTGCACACACTGTGCAGTCGATCCGAGTCGACGAGGTGAATTGCTTTTTATTTGAACTCGTTGTGTAATTTCAATAGATGATAACTCATCTATCCTTATTATAAATAATACGATGGAGGTTGTCAATATGGGAAAAGAATATTTTTTGGGGCTGGACATTGGAACGAACTCTGTTGGATATGCAGCTACAAATCCCGATTACACATTGCAAAAATATAAGGGTGAGCCCATGTGGGGTGTTCACCTGTTTGATGAGGCGAATCAGTCACAGGAACGGCGGGCATTTCGTACTGCCAGACGTCGGCTGGATCGTCGTCAGCAAAGAGTTCAACTGTTGGAGGAACTGTTTGCAAAAGAAATTGGAAATATTGATGAAAACTTTTTTATCCGTCGCAAAGAAAGTGCTCTTTTTGAAGAAGACACACATCACGGTGTTAGACTGTTTCATGGTGGGAATATGACGGACGAGGCTTATCATAATGCCTATCCCACGATTCATCATCTGATACTGGATTTAATGACCAGCACGCAGCCCCATGATGTCCGGCTGGTTTATATGGCTTGCGCATGGCTTGTGGCCAATCGTGGTCATTTTCTGTTTGACATTCCGGCGGATGAAGTTGCGCGCATCCTGGATTTTAACACAGTCTATCGGGATTTTTGCGATTATTTAACGGAACTGGGGTATGGACTGCCCTGGGCAGAAACCATTCATGCAGATCAGCTGCTGGAAATTCTTCGGAAAGACTGTGGCGTTAGAAAGAAGGAGGAAGCGTTCAGTCAGGCGTTCTATGACGGAGGAAAGATCCCCAAATCCTGCGATGAGGACTTTCCGTTTAGCCGAGCGGCGATTATTACGCTTTTAGCCGGAGGAAAAGTCAAGCCATCCGATTTATTTGGAAATGAACTCTATGCGGATTTAGACTCCGTTTCGCTGGCTATGAGCGATGAAGATTTCGTACGGGTGGCAGCGGAACTGGATGAGGGTGCGCAGTTGCTCTATAAACTGCGTGCTATGCGAGACTGTGCACAACTGTTGTCCTCAATGAAAGATTGCTACTGCATTTCTCAGGGAAAGGTGGCAGTTTATGAGCAACATCAGCGAGATTTGAAGTTCCTGAAGGGCTTTGTTAAAAAGTATTGCCCGAAAAAGTACGATGATATCTTTCGGAATCCCGTTAAGGATAACTATGTGAGCTACAGCGGAAATGGGAAATCCTTGAAGGAGAATGAGAAGAAGTGCTTGAAATCCGCTACGAAGGATGCCTTTTCGGATTACTTACTCAAGCAACTCAAGGATCTTACGATATCGGAAGTGGACAGGCCTGCCTTTGAGGCTATGCTGTCACGCCTGCAGGCAAGAACCTTCCTGCCTAAGCAGAAAGATGGGGACAATCGTGTGATTCCCCAACAGCTCTATCGATATGAATTGCAGGAAATCCTGAATCATGCGCAGGAGTATCTCCCGGTGCTACTGGAGGCAGATGAGGATGGTATCACGGTAAAAGACAAAATCCTGTCAGTTTTCGATTTTAAGATTCCTTACTTCGTAGGCCCGCTGCATAATACAGGGGCTAATAACGCATGGCTTGTGAGGAAGCAGGAGGGGAAAATTCGTCCATGGAACTTTGAACAACTGGTGGATCTGGATGCCAGTGAGCAGGGGTTCATCCAGCGAATGATTAACCGATGCACCTACCTTCCCAGTGAGGAGGTACTGCCTGTGGACTCACTGCTGTATGAAAAGTTCATGGTTCTCAATGAGATCAACAATCTCAAGCTAAATGGGCTTTCAATCCCGGTCGCGGTAAAACAGGAGTTGTATAACGAGGTCTTTTGCAGTTGTCCCCGAGTGACCGGAAAAAGAATCCGGGAATATCTCTACAATCATGGTTATATGGCGAAAGAGGATGAACTTTCTGGCATTGATATTACAATCAAAGCTAACTTGAAATCCTACCATATTTTCAGACGTATGATGGAAAACGGCCTGCTGACACAGGCAGATGTGGAAGAGATCATTCGCCATGCTGCATATTCAGAGGATAAGTCCAGACTGCGGAAATGGCTGATTGAGACCTACCCACAGCTCTCGGAAGAGGATATTTCCTATATTCTGCGCCAAAAGCTGAAGGAATTTGGCCGCCTGTCGGCACGACTCCTATGTGGCCTGTATGGAAGTGTCAAAGGCTCAGATACCGGTGAGGCTTTTACCATTTTGGATGCCATGTGGGAGACGAACGATAATTTCATGCAGCTCTGTTCCGGCAAATATACCTTTGCGGAGCAGGTTCAGGAAATTCGCAGTGCGTATTATGCAGAAAAACCCCGTTCTTTGAATGATAAGCTGGACGAGATGTACGTTTCTAATGCAGTTAAACGTCCAATTTTCCGCACACTGGACATTGTTCAGGATGTGGTGAAGGCCAATGGCTGTGCACCGAAAAGAATCTTTGTCGAGATGGCAAGAGGTGGAACGGCAGAGCAAAAGGGAAAACGGACCAAGAGCCGAAAAGAGCAGCTGTTGGAACTTTATAAGCAGGTGAAAACCGAGGACAGCCGGCGACTGCAGAAGGAACTGGAGGAAATGGGAACGATGGTGGACAACCGCCTGCAAAGTGACCGCCTGTTCCTGTATTATCTGCAGCTGGGCAAGAGTGCCTATACGGGCAGACCCATCGACCTGTCCCGCTTGACTGATGGTACCTACAATCTGGAACACATCTATCCCCGATGCCATGTGAAAGACGACAGTATTTTGAACAATCTGGTACTGGTGGAGTCCGAAATCAATGGGATGAAGAGCGATACATATCCGGTCCCGGAAGAAATTCGCCGAAATATGACACCGTTCTGGCATATGCTTAAGGAGAATAACTTGATGACGGAGGAGAAGTACCGCCGCTTGACGCGCTCGACTCGTTTTACACCCGAAGAACAGATGGGCTTTATCAACCGTCAGTTGGTGGAAACTCGCCAGTCCACAAAGGTGATCAAGGACCTTTTGGAGGAAAAATTCCCCAATACGGAAATTATTTGTGTTAAAGCGGGATTGGTATCGGAGTTCCGACAAGCGTTCCAAATGCTGAAGTGCAGAAGCGTCAACGATTTGCACCATGCAAAGGATGCCTACCTGAATGTTGTGGTGGGTAACGTATATCATGAGCGCTTTACAAAGAAGTGGTTCTCACTGGATAGCAGTTACAATGTGCAGGCGGAGAAGCTATTTGCAAAGGCACTGTACCATGGGGAGATTCCTTATTGGAACGGAGAGAATGACCTCGCCCTTGTACGGAAAACCATGGGGAAAAACGCAGTGCATTTGACCCGGTATGCATTCTGCAGGAAGGGCGGTCTGTTTGACCAGCAACCAGTGAAAAAAGGTGAAAACCTGATCCCTATAAAAGAAGGTCGCCCAACAGAGAAATACGGAGGATACAACAAGCCAACGGCATCTTTCTTTGCACTGGCCCGCTTTACACAGAAGAAAAAGAGAGAGATTATGTTTGTTCCAATTCCGCTGCTGTATGCGGACAGATTCCTGCAAGGCGAGCGGGAGGCGCTGGAAGTAACGTCCGCTGAAATTTACAGAATTACCGGAAAGACAGTTACGGACTTGGAGCTTCTGCTTCAGGGAAGACCGCTGAAGGTGAATACGGTGATCTCGCTGGATGGAACGAGAGTTACTCTGGCGGGAAAAAGCGCAGGTGGAAGACAGCTACTGATCTCTTTACTGGAATCAGTGGTGATTGGATATAAATGGGATGCCTACATTAAAGGAATGGAACGCTTCCTGAATAAGCAGCAGGTAAATAGATCTATTATTTTGGATGCAAAGCATGATCATATTTCCAGAGATAAGAACATGGAACTGTACGCATTGGTGACGGAGAAAATGGGGGTATGGCCCTTTGTTAAGGTCCCAAACAATCAGGCAAATACACTGAAAGGCGGAACTGAGAAATTTGCAGAGCTGGATGAAATGGAACAGGTAAAAACGCTGATGAGTACGCTGAGTTTGTTTGGTGTTGGAGCTGGCGGTGCTGACCTGGAAAAGATAGGTGGGAAAAAAGCATCTGGAATGAAATTACTTAGCAGTAACCTATCCAACTGGAAAAAGCAATACACAGATGTACGCATTATTGACCAATCCGCATCGGGGCTGTTCGAGCGGCGCAGTGAAAACCTGCTGGAGCTGCTATGAGCTGGCGGACGGTGGTAATATCCTCCCGCTGCAAGCTGGATCTGAAGATGGGCTATATGGTTATTCGCGGAGAAGAGGTACGGCGCGTATTTCTGGATGAAATTGCCATAGTCATGATTGAAAACCCGGCAGTGTCCATGACAGGATGTTTGCTGTCCGAGCTTATGGAGCGAAAGATTAAGGTCATTTTCTGCGACAATAAGCACCTTCCCCAGGGAGAACTGGTGCCATATTACGGATGCCACGATACGTCACGAAAAATCCGAACCCAGGTTGCCTGGACCGCGCCCGTTAAGGGCGCGGTCTGGAGCAGAATCGTTGCATTAAAAATTCAGAAACAGGCGGAGTTCTTGCTGGAAACAGGGCATACACAGGAGCATGACCTGCTGCAAAGCTATATCGGACAGCTGGAATTTCAGGATGCGACAAATCGGGAGGGTCATGCGGCGAAAGTGTATTTTAACGGGATTTTTGGCAAGGACTTTACTCGCTCGGCGGACAATCCAATCAATGCGGCCTTAAACTACGGATATGCAATTTTGCTGGCTGCATTCGCCAGAGAAATTGCCGCCAATGGCTATTTAACACAGATGGGTCTGCATCATGAAAACGTGTTTAATCGCTTCAATCTGTCCAGTGATCTCATGGAACCCTTCCGGATTCTGGTTGACAGGGCGGTATATGCTGCCCAGCCGGCCCAGTTGGATAAAAGTACAAAACGGAAGCTGCTGGATATACTGAATGGGTATGTATTCCTTGGGAAAGAGAAGCAGACGGTGCTCAATGTCATAGGCGCATACACAAGAAGTGTGTTTGAGGCGCTGAACACCGAAAATGTGGACGGGATTCAATGCTGGAGCTATGAGCTATAGATTTATGCGAATGATTGTGTTTTTTGATCTGCCAACGGAAACATCGGCAGAGAGGCGGAATTACCGTCGCTTTCGGAAGTTTCTCATGCAAAGCGGATTTCTGATGCTGCAGGAATCTGTGTACTGCAAGCTGCTGCTCAATGGCTCTGCCCAGGCGGCTATGGCAGAGAGCATACGCAGAAATAAACCACCCAAGGGAATTGTGCAAATGCTGACGATAACAGAAAAGCAGTTCTCCAAAATGGAGTACATTGTGGGAGACTGGACAAGCGATGTAATCAGCAGTGATGAAAGGTTGATAGAATTATGATTCTGTGCCACCCGCAAATGGCGACAATTATGGATTTTTCCGGGGCGAAGGCGCAAACCCTCGTGATTGAAGCACCCAGCTTTTTTCGAGCTTTTTTACAGGATTTGTATGACCAGATTGATGGCATGGATGGGGAGCTTATCCTGTCAGAGCAGGATAAGCAGCTGTCGATTGGAAATTGGGTGGAGGTGATGGACAATTTCCTCAATTTTGATATGAACAAAAAGCATTTGCTCAATAAGATCATTGGGGAAATGGAGCGGATATCCGGAAATGATGCTTTTTTCCTGAAAACCTCTGATATTTTGCAGCGGCTGGAAGCATATACCTCGGAATTGGCATTTTCCTTTGACTGCGATATTGTTTGCGGTCACTGTACGGTGGGCAGCCTGTTGAAGGGAATGGGAGTAACGGTTCGGGATGAATACGAGGATCCTATGGAACGGCTGATCGACTACATGGAGCTGGTTCGGGAGTTTGAGCGGGATAAGCTTTTTGTCTATGTCAATCTGCGCAGTTTTTTCGCGGATAAAGAAATCGAACGATTCCTTCGCACGGCGCTGGATCATGGATATCGCATTTTGCTTATCGATGGGCAGGCACACGAAAAATTACCGCTGGAAAACAGAATTACAGTTGACAATGACCTCTGCGAGTTCTAAAATAAAAGAGGAAGTTACACAAAACCTTGATTTCAGCGGCCCGTAACCGTTTATCTGCATTGGGATGCGGAAAGAAATTTGAGGTTTGAGAGTTGTGTAATTTCAAAGTGGTCTTAAAC
>CAZFXB010000123.1:0-6713 GCA_964522835.1 uncultured Oscillospiraceae bacterium | reverse complement strand
CTGGTTTGCATAGGTTGCAACATTGCCGGAGCCGGAGACAATAACCGTCTTGCCCTCGAAGCTCTGACCGTTGGCCTTCAGGTAGGCATTTGCAAAGTAGCAAAGACCAAAACCGGTGGCTTGTGTACGGGCAAGAGAGCCGCCGTAGGTCAGACCCTTGCCTGTGAAAACGCCAGTCCAAACATTCTGGAGCTTCTTGTACTGGCCGAAGAGATAGCCGATTTCACGGGCACCGACACCGATATCACCGGCAGGTACGTCTGTGTCTGCACCAATGTGCCGATAAAGCTCGTTCATAAAGCTCTGGCAGAAGCGCATGACCTCGGCATCAGACTTGCCCTTGGGGTCGAAGTCAGAGCCGCCCTTGCCGCCACCCATGGGCAGGGTGGTGAGGGCATTCTTGAAAATCTGCTCAAAGCCCAGGAATTTGATGATAGAAAGGTTTACATTGTCCCGGAAGCGAAGGCCGCCCTTATAGGGGCCGATGGCAGAGTTATACTGCACACGATAGCCACGGTTGACCTGAACCTTACCCTGATCGTCTACCCAGGGAACCCGGAACATGATGATCCGCTCTGGTTCCACAAGACGACCGATGATGTTCTGCTGTTCAATTCGAGGATCCTGTTCCACCACAGGAACCAGAGTCTCCAGCACCTCATGGACAGCCTCCAGATATTCCGTCTGTTCGCTGTAACGCTTTTGCAGCTCCTCGTAGACACCGTTCAAATATGCGTTCTTAATAGCCATAGAAAACATCCTTTCAGCCAGGTTTCAATTCCATATCACATACCGGCCCATTCCGGTTTTTGATGTTGATATGATACTACAAATCGCTAAAGAATGCAAGAGCCAAATCTTATTTTTGCTTAACCTTCCTGAAAAACGTGATTTTTACCATATAAACTGCAATTATTTGCTTTATGAGTTTCAAAAAATGACGAAAAAAAGAATGCGCCGCTTTTGCGGCGCATTCTAAAATGATTAGGAATGTGCGGTATACCAGGCATCCAGATCGATGTGGTAGCTTTCGAATTCCTCACGGGTGGGGCCATAGCTCTCATCGTCGAAGCTCCAGCTCTCGTAGGCCTTGGGCAGGAAGATCTCCATGTCCTCCCGGAGCCGATTTGCGGAGAATTCCGTGTACTGGGGAGAGGTCAGGTATGCGTTTGCGGTGGAGGCTGCTACCTGAGCGCCGCCCTCGCCCTGCCATTCCTGCTGCTGACCGCCGCCGCCGGGGCCACCGGCACCACCGGGCGCATCGGGAGGAGGTGTGCCGCCGCCCATGCCGCCGCCGGAATTGCCGCCCAGGCTCAGATAGAAGGAACCCATAAAGTCAGTGAACATGTGGAGGTGCCACATCTTCCAGACACCGTTTTCCTTCACGAAGTCTACGCCGTAGGCTTCCCAGATGGTGTTGGCGCTCTGGCCTGTTTCAGCGATCATACCGGGGGAATACCAGAAGCATTTTGCAGTCTGACCATCCTCGGCCACCTCGATGATGGCGGTGGTAGTGACATGGAGCAGAAGCTGGCCCACGCCGCCGTATTTCTCGATGATTTCCTGATCGGTCATACCGGAGATGTCAATGTTGTTCTTTTCACAGTAACTTTTTGCGCTGGTGAGCCAGTTGGAGTCGTGGCCTTCTACGTAGGCCTCCCAAATGGCATCATAGCCCACATAGAAGCCCTGGTTCTGTCCGAAGGAGGCAGTAGCCCGGTTTTCAGGCTCATTGACCCAGATCTCCTCCATCTCTTCCCGGTGGAGGCCGTAGCAGTGATACATGACGTGCCAGCTCATCAGGTTTTGAATCTCCTGCTGATCCAGAGCCTTCCGTGCCATGGAATAGATCTCCTGGTTGCTGGGGCCTTCCTCCACGGGTGCGGCCTGGGCAGGGAGCTCCGGCTCCTGGGCAGGGGGCTCCGGGGTCACCTCGGGAGCTTCGGCTGTCTCGGGGGACGATGTGACCGAAGATTTCGCTGCTTCTGTGCCGCCACAGGCTGCCAGACTCAGCAGCATGGTCAGTGCCAGAATGAGTGCCAGAATTTTTTTCATTGTTTTCTCTCCTTTCTTTTTGCTACAGAACCACTATACTACTTGCTGCCAGAATGTGCAAGTTATCAAAATATTGTTGTGGGTTTCAAATTCTGCGGTGTTTTCGGAAAGAGGAGAAAAAACAATGATTAACGAATAAAAATGTGACTTTAAACCCTATTTCAGGGGATCTCGAACCACGCCAATAAAGAGGGTGGAGCCGTCATTGGCGGTGATGAGGTAGAGGAAGGGACGATTCAGGTTCATTTCGATGATTTTCGGTTCCTCTTCGGGTTCCGCAGCCTCTGCCAGCATTTCCGCCATGGAGTAGGCGGCAGCCTCCACGCCATCTTCGTTGATGGAAATATGGGTGCCCTGCTCCACGGAGCCTAAATACAGGGGATCGCTGCTGATCCCTATGGGGGAGAAGTCGGCGGCGGTCAGGTCAAAGGCATCGGTGATGCCCAGGTTCTGGAGAGTATCGGTCAGGTCATAGGTGACCTCCGTTTCGAATTTTGGGACGCTCCAATGAACCTCACCGGATTCGTAATTTCCGTTCTCAAAAATTTCCCAAAGTTTTTCTTCCGTCAGGAAATCTTCGATGTTCTGGTCTTCATCCGGCAGGACGAAAATCATTTTTCCTGTGTTCAGGGTCAGAGAACTCTTTAAGTACCCATCTCCCTGGACATAGGAACCGCTGATGTTGATGGTGTGCATGAAATCACATGTGACGGTATCCCCGGAAGACAGGGTAAAGGTATCCTGGGTGGTGTCCTCCTGCTGGAACTGGGATGCCCACTGGGTTTTGTACCACAGAGTGTTTACAATGGCCATAATGGCATCCTGATTGAAATCAAACTCCGGGTGGAGCATTCCACCGGTTTTTTCTGCGATCCAGCTGCCCATGGCCTGGGCGGTTTCTGCGCTTCCAAAGTCCGCTGCGTAAATGTCTGCATAGTAGTCTTTTGCGGCAGACTGAAGCCAGTCCGGGTTGTATTCCATGGTGGCACCGTTGCTGCTTTCGTCATCCAGCCACAGGGAATTGGCGATTTTCAGCACATTTACATCGTTGTCCTTATAGTTCACCCGGTACAGCTTTCCACTCTCCTGGGATAGTGTCTGGAGGTCAGAGATCCCCAACAGATTCAATATTTGATCCCGGGTGTTGCCCTCTGCGCCGCTGGCCAGAACAGAGAGGGTCTGGTAAAGGCTCAGGGGGGAGTAGCAGCCGCTGGTATCGGCATCTTGCAGGACTGCTGCCGCCGTCTTGTAGGAAAAGGCGTTTAGCGCATAAGAAGTATCCTCGGATACCTGATTCTCCGTCCAGTTTGTGCTGGCGGCCTCATAATCATCGGTTGCAATGGAGCTGGGATACTGGGCAGAGGCCAGAAGGGTCACATTGTAGTCCGTGGCCTTTTGGGGCTCCTCCGTGGTGGCAGGTGCGCCTTCGGCAGGGGCAGTTTCGGGGGCGGTATCTCCGCTCTCTTCGACGGGCTCTCCAGCAGCCAGACTTGTCTCCAGTGTCTCATTTCCGGCGGTGACGGAGTCAGAACCCTGTCGGATGAAATAGGTACTGCCACCGGCCAGAATCACAAGGGTCAAAACCGCCGCCAGAGCGGTGGGCCAAACAGGCTTTTTCCTGGGCTTCTTTCGGGAGTCCATAATATACTGGTCATCCACGCCGCCGATGTATTGCAGCAGATCAAAATTGGTCATATTGACACCCCCTCTTTTTCAAGAAGCGCTTTCAGCTGCTTCCGCTGCCGGAACAGCATGGAGGTGACCCGGCTTTCGCTCATTTGGTAGGTCTTGGCGATTTCGGCAATGGGGGCCATGTGCCAGTACCGCCGCATAAAAATGTTTCGCTGGGTTTCGTTGAGGCTTCCGAGAAATTGGTTGATGACCCGGGTAACCTCTTTTTCCTCCAGGGCGACATCCGGGCCCGGATTGCCGGAAACGCAGAAGCTCAGCTCCGAGAGCACCAGTGGGGTTTCGCCGCCTCCACGTTTGGCAGCAGTAAGACTGCGATAGCGGGTCAGGGCCAGATTTCGGGTGATTTTTCCCAGCCAGGCTCGGAATACCTGGGGCCTTTGGGGCGGGATGTTGTTCCAAACTGTGAGATAGGTGTCGGAAACACACTCCTCTGTCTCTTCCTTAATGTTTAAAATGCGATGGGCAATGCCTCGGCACCAACTGCCGTATTTTTGGTGGGTAGCGGCAATGGCCTGCTCATTTCGCTTAAAATACAGGGCATAGATTTCCTGATCTTCAATGGCAGTACCTTCCTTTCCAGTGGGTCTTACTTAATAAGACGCAAAATCTGAGAAAATATTGCAGGATTCTTTGAATTTATTATTCCATTTTTCCTTCCAGCTGCCGGAAATAATGATAAAGTGGCTCCAGGGTGCGGAAGGAATCTGCTAAAACCTTGGGAAGATCTGGGGAGAAGAGCTGGTCTCCCGACGGAATTACCTGCTCAAAGAAGCAGTTCTTCATCTGATACCAGGGAAGCAGCTCCGGCAGTTCGCCCGGCTTGGGACGCTTATATAGGGTGGAACGGTGGCTAAAACGTGGATCCTTATCCAGATTTGAGACAATGTTCAAAAAAGGCTCTGGATTTTCAAGCAGAGTCTTCCGGTGGGCAGTCATCAGGGCAGCCTTGGGGGCGTAGAAAATAAAGCCTGCACTGCCCCCTTCCGGCTCTATCTGGAAATAGAGGGAGGGGTGTTCGCTCCAGAACACGTTGTCCTCCCGAATGCAGAACCAGAGGTGTTCTTTGTAGGGAATTCCACCGGAGTACCGCACATCTCGGTAAATCCGGGCAGTTTTCAAAATGGTGCCCTCCAGCTGGTACTCCTGTCGAACTGCATCTGCCAGTTCCAGCATGGGGTGATACAGGTATTCTTCATATTCCTTTTTGTGTTCCCGGAACCAGTCCCGGTTGTTATTGAACCGGATGCCCCATAAAAAATCAATGGTCTCCGGGGAAAAGCCTTTAAACATAGCGAATCTTCTCCTCTAACGTTTTTCTTTTTGGGGCGTTGGGGGCCTCGCCGGGATAACCCAGAGAGATTACGGCGGTGATATACAGATCCTCCGGAATGTTTAGAAGCCTGGGCAGCTGCTCCTCGTCGTAGATGCCCATAATGCAGGAGCCAATGCCCTTTTCCCAGGCGGCAAGGCAGAGGGTCTGGGCAGCGATGCCTGCGTCAAACATCTCCCACCGATCCCCCTTTTTCGTGCTGAAGCTGCCGTCCCGCTCATAGCCGCAGCGGGCCTTTTTGGTGGTCATAATCACAAGGGCCTGGGCGGTGGAAGCGGTTTTACGATTGAAGGAGGGGAGACAGTCCAAAATGCTTCCCCAAAGGGGAGAAGTGGGCAGAGCCAGAATGTAGTTTGCAGTTTGGGTGTTCTTCCAGGAGGGGGCCATAAGGGCAGTAGAGAGGATTTGCTCCAGAAGATCCTGGGATATTGGCCGATCCTCATAGACACGGATGCTCCGTCTGGTATAGATATTTTCCAATGTTTCCATTTGCTTTCGTCTCCTTAGAAAAATGGGGGAACGGAAGCCGTTCCCCCAGATGATTTATTCAACAGTTACGGATTTTGCCAGGTTTCTGGGCTTATCAATGTCGCAGCCTCGGTACAAAGATACGTAGTAAGAGAACAGCTGCAGCGGAATTACACTGAGGGAGGGCTGAAGAATGGGCTCTGTGGTGGGTACACAAATGTGGCAGTCAGAGGCATCCCGCAGGCCGCTGCAAAGCTCCTCGGTGGTGATGGTGAATACTCTGGCACCACGGGCTCGTGTTTCCTTCACGTTGCTCATGGTCTTGTCAAAGAGGGCAGGGGTGGTGGCAACTGCGACCACCAGGGTGCCGTCCTCAATGAGGGAAATGGGGCCGTGCTTCAGTTCTCCGGCGGCGTATGCCTCAGAGTGAATATAAGCGATCTCTTTCAGCTTCAGGCTGCCCTCCAGGCAGGTGGCGCTGTCCACATGACGGCCGATGAAGTATACATCCTGGGCCTGATGGAAGGCGTCGGCATATTCCTGAATTTTTGCAATGTTTTCCTCGGTCAGGAACTGAGAGATCTGCTCCGGCAGCTTTTCAATGGCGTGGAGGAACTCGTAATACTCCTCACGGGAGATGGTACGCAGGGTGTCGGCAATGTACAGGGCCAGAATGTCCACCAGCGCCAGCTGGGTGGAGTAGGCCTTGGTGGTGGCCACAGCGATCTCCGGGCCGGCCCAGGTATAGAGCACATCGTCAGCTTCTCTGGAGATGGAGGAGCCTACCACGTTTACAATGGCCAATGTTCTGGCACCACGGCGCTTTGCCTCCCGCAGGGCAGCCAGGGTGTCAGCGGTTTCGCCGGACTGGCTGATGATGAGCACCAGGGTGTTTTCGTCGCAGAGCGGGTCACAGTACCGGAACTCAGAGGCCAGCATAGGCTCCACAGGTACACGGCACAGGCTTTCCAGCATATACTTGCCCACACAGCCTACATAATATGCGCTGCCGCAGGCAACCACATAGATTCGCTTGAGACTTCTGAGATAATCTGCATCCAGAGAAATATCGTCCAGCACAATGCGTCCATCCCGAATTCTGGGGGAAATGGTCTTGGCAATGGCAGAGGGCTGCTCGTAGATTTCCTTCAGCATAAAATGATCGTAG
>CAZFXB010000122.1:0-6853 GCA_964522835.1 uncultured Oscillospiraceae bacterium | reverse complement strand
TCGAACCTGTGACCCCCTGCTTGTAAGGCAGGTGCTCTCCCAGCTGAGCTATGCTTCCAGATCACATGTCGCTCATGTCAGCGACGAAGATATTATACTCAGGATCACCCATTTTGTCAAGCACTTTTTTCATTTTTCTTTAAAAAAGTTTTTCATGGGGCAAAGGTCCCGACATACCGAAACCTTTGCCCCATTTTCATCTTTATTTTTCCACAGCGTGATCCAGCAGTGCCTGGATCTCTTCCGGGGTAAAGGTATAAACCGTATCACAGAACTGGCAGTCCACATGGATATCCTGACCGTCGTCAATGATACTCTGCATCTCCTGAACGCCCAGGCTGACAATGGTCTTCTCCACACGCTCCCGGCTGCAATAGCATTTGTAGGAAATAGGGGTGGTCTCCAGAATCTCCACATCCATTCCCACAAGAACCATACGGATAATATCTTCCGGTGTGGCTCCGGCCTTTAGCAGATTCGATACATTTCCCGCTGCCATAACCGCAGATTCCAGCTGGTCGATCAGGCTGTCCGGTGCGCCGGGCAGCAGCTGAAGGAGATATCCCCCTGCCACATCCACAGTCTGATCCCGGTTCAGCAGCACACCCAGTGCGCAAACTGTGGGCACCTGCTCACTTTCCACAAAATAAGAGGCCACATCCTCAGCGATCTCCCCTCCCAGCAGCTCCACAGTACCCACATAGGGTTCCTTCATGTGAAGATCCCGAATCAGGGTCAGGGTTCCTTCCGAACCAACGGCAGCCCCCACATCCAGCTTTCCCTGATACTTTTCCATCAGTTCCACCTGGGGATTTTCCACATAACCACGGACATTCCCCTCCGGGTCTGCGGTAGCCAGCAGGGTTCCCAGAGGGCCACCTCCCTTAATGGTCAGAGTCACACTGCCCTCTTCATTCTTCTGCATATTACCGATCATGCTGGTTGCCGCCAGAACCCGGCCCAAAGCCGCCGTGGCCACAGCTGTGGTTCTATGAATCTCCCGGGCACGCCGGGTAATTTCGGTCGTATTCACCGCTGTAATTTTCACGAAGCCATCCCGGGTCATAGCCCGTACAAGACAATCGCTCACAAATAATCAATCCTTTCTTGCTGTGATGAACACCCGCTCATCCTCCCCGGTGGGGGGCATCATGGTGCGATCTCCATAGAATGTGACCTGAGAAAAACCTGCTTGCAGCAGCTGCTGCCGGAGCCAACGGAGACGGTAGGCATATTCCAAATGCTCTTCCTGCTCACGCCGCCAGGTTTCTCCCTCCCGAATGAAGATATCCATGCCGTAAAAGCACTGATTTTCCTCCTCATCAAACTCGGTTCGCCAGATGCAGACCACATCCTCTGTCTCGTCCATAAACATTTGACCGTCAAAGGCCATAAGCTGTTTTCTGGGCCGAACATCAAAAATCAGCAGGCCGCCGGGCCGAAGGGCCTGTGCAAAGCACCAGATGGCATTTACCCCATCCATGGGGTCTGCCAGATAGTTAAAGCTATCCAGCATACACACCAGCACATCCACCTGCTCCGGCACCTCAAAATCCGCCATGTTCCCCTGGTAAAACACCGGGGCATTTTCCATATTGGAATACTTCTCCTGCGCTCGCCGGATCATCTCTTCGCTCAGATCGATACCCCAACATTTTGCCCCCATTCCTGCAAAAACGGCAGTCAAACTGCCGGTTCCACAGGCCATATCCAGGATTTTTTCCGGTTTTACCCCGTTTTTCTCAAAAAGCTGAGACAGGTAGCCATAGAGCCCCTCATAATCAACATCCTCGGTCAAGCTGTCGTACCAGCGGGCAAGAGGGCCATAGGCGCTCATGCCTTTTCCTCCATCCGATCCAGGATGGTACGGTATCCTCCAGCGCCATAGTGGAGCGCCCGCTTCACCCGGCTCACCGTGGCAGAGCTGACGCCGGTCTTCTCCAGCACATCATTATAAATTGCGCCCTCGTCCAGCAGCATAGCCACCTCGAACCGCTGTTCCATAGCCATCTGCTCCGACACAGTACACAGGTCAGAGAAAAATTGATAACACTCCTCCGGAGTTTTTAATTCCAGCAGAGCTTCATAGAGCTTTGCACCGGGATCGCTGCCCTTTCCATGATTGTTCATAGATGGCACCTCACATTCTTTTGTTTTTTATATATTACCAAACTAAAATCCGAAAGTAAAGACCAAAAATGCAAGAGCTGCTGCAAAATGCAACAGCTCCTGTAATTTCTGAAATTACTTTGTGCCGAAGATCCGGTCGCCGGCATCGCCCAGGCCAGGAACAATATACTTGTTCTCATTGAGGCGCTCGTCCATGCAGGCCAGGTAGATATCCACATCGGGATGCTCCTTCTGCACAGCAGCAACACCCTCGGGGCAGCCGATGATATTCATCAGCTTAATGTTCTTGCAGCCGTATCCCTTGATAAATGTAATGGCTGCGGCAGCAGAACCGCCGGTTGCCAGCATGGGATCTACCACCAGAACCTCACGCTCTGCAATATCGGGGGGCATTTTGCAGTAGTACTCCACAGGCATGTGGGTCTCAGGATCCCGATACAGGCCGATGTGACCCACCTTGGCAGAAGGAATCAGATCAATGATGGTATCCACCATGCCCAGACCAGCCCGAAGGATGGGAACAATGGCCAGCTTCTTACCTGCCAGCCGCTTTACATTGGCAACAGCCACAGGAGTCTCAATGGTTACATCCTCCAGCGGCAGATCCCGGGTGGCCTCATAGCACATAAGAGAAGCGATTTCCCCAACAACCTCACGGAATTCCTTGACACCGGTGTTCTTATCCCGGAGGATAGACACCTTGTGCTGAATCAGCGGATGGTCCAAAACAACAAGTTTAGACATTTTTAATCCCCTTTCGATCGTTTCATTTTTTCAAGCCGTTCCCGCTCTGCCTGACTGAGCCGGAGATAATTTGGCACCAGCGCCTGGGCAGAGGTCATTTCCCCTGCCATGGTCTCAGCAGCCATGGCCACACCGGACGCTCGCTGCATCTCCAGATGCTTCGGCGGATAAATCAGGTTCGGCAAATATTGCTCCAGGGTATTATAGCACAGTTTTGACCCATCTCCAACCAAAAAAATTGTTTTTTCGTAAGTTTCCAATTCTTTTTTCAATTCTTCCAGAGAGATGGCCCGATCTTCTGTAATACGACGAATTTCCTTTCCGTCGGATTCAAACAGTGCATTATAGACCTGCTGCCGCCGGGCATCCATCACCGGACAGATCAGCCCCTTTACATGGGCCATCTGCATAGCCATAGCCTCCAGGGTACTGACACCGCAGACCGGCTTCTCCGCAGCCCACGCAAACCCCTTGGCCGCCGCCACCCCGATCCGCACGCCGGTAAAGCTGCCGGGCCCCTTGGCCACAGCCACGCAGTCAATATCGCTGGCTTTCAGGTCACAATCTCCCAGCAGCTGCTCTGCCATAGGCATCAAGGTGGCAGAATGGGTTTTTCCGCTGTGCTGAAAGCTTTCTCCCAGCAGCACCCCATCCTCCATCAGCGCCACCGAGGCGGCCTTGGCCGAGGACTCAAAGGCTAATATCCGCATATTTGGTGCCTCCTTCTACGGTGATGATCCGCCCCTCCGGGTTCGCCGAATCCTTTCGAATTTCGATGGTGAGAACATCCTCCAGCACATCCTCCACCCGTTCCGACCATTCTACCGCAATCACGCCGCCCCGCTGGAGATAATCTTCCCAGCCAATGTCGAAGAGATCCTCCGAGGACTGAAGCCGATACATATCAAAATGGAACAGCGGAATGATTCCGGGATATTCGTTTACAATATTATAGGTGGGGCTGGTAATTCGATCTTCTATACCCAGGCCCCGGCCCAAGCCTCTGGTAAAGGCGGTTTTCCCCGCTCCCAGATCTCCATAATAGGCAATCACTGCACCGGGCTTCAACTGCCCAGCCAGCTTTTCTCCAAGAGCCTCTGTCTCCTGCTCTGATTTGGTGTAAAACTCCATGAAAACACACTCTCATTCAAATTTTTCGTTCTATTATAACACAACTTCACCCCACCCGTAAATCTTTTTGTTTACTTCCCAGCAGGAAAATGCTAAAATGATGTGGAATGATCCACTTGTGCATAAACGAAAGGAGCGCACAATGCTCAATCTGATTAAAAAATTCTTTTCCCGAACAGACTGGATCCTGCTGGCGCTGTGTTTGGTGGCGTCCCTGTTCGGCGTTGTTGTCATATCCAGTGCCGGAGGCTCCTATTACGTAACGAAGCAGCTGGTTGCACTGGCTCTGGGCCTATGTGCCTATGTGTTTATCTCCTTTGTCGATATGGAGATGCTGGGCGAGCACATGCTTTTGCTTTCCTTCTTCGCCGCCCTGTTTCTGGCTTCCCTGGCCGTCTTCGGCGTGGCCGGCGAAACCGGCAACCGAAGCTGGCTCCAGATTCCCGGCATCAGCTTTATGATCCAGCCTGCGGAATTCTGTAAGATCGTGTATGTCATCGTGGTGGCACGAATTATGTCTATCTATCAGGAGCGAATCAACGCCCTGCCCTGTGTCTCCCGGATTGTCCTGGTCTCCGGCATATTTCTGGGCCTCATTGTATTCATTTCCAAGGATGCAGGCGTTGCCCTCATTTATGTGTTTGCATTTATCATCATGGCACTGGCTGGCGGCTTCAGCTTTGTCTGGTTCGCCGTAGCCGGAGTTGGCATTGCAGTAATCTTCCCGGTGCTCTGGAGCTCCGGTCTGATCCGTGATGACCAGAAAAATCGACTTTTGGTGCTCTTTGACGAATCCATCGACCCCCTGGGTCAGGATATCCGTTACCAGACCTACCACTCCATGAACGCCATTTCCGGCGGTAGTCTGATGGGACAGGGTCTGGGACAGGGCGTGCAAACCCAGTCCCACAACATTCCCGAGCAGCACACAGACCTGATTTTCGCCGTCATTGGAGAAGAGCTGGGGTACGCAGGATGCATTTTTTGCATTCTTCTTCTGGTGGCCATTGTATTCCGGATTCTCTACGTAGGGAACCACTCCGGCAGCTACTACTACCGTATGATTTCTGTGGGCATTGCCGGAACCCTGCTGTTCCAGATTATGATTAACATCGGCATGTGCATCGGTATGATGCCCGTCATCGGCGTTACCCTCCCCTTTATCAGCTATGGTGGTTCCTCGATTCTCTCTCTGTTTATCGCCATGGGGGTCATCTCCAGCATACGGCTGCACCCCTCTCCAGACGATCAACAGCGATATATTTCCCTGCCCATATAGTTTTTAAGCGTGGCCGTCACAGAAGTGACAGCCACGCTCTTCTATTCAGGATTCGTTGACCATTTTTCCGGTCATGTGCTCCGGCCGAAGCTCCAGGCAAAGCACCCGATCTCCGGCACTTTTCAGCTCACGCTCCAGATACTCTTCGTCCTCCGTAAACTTTCGGCACAGATTGCTGCAGACCCGTAGTGTCTTTTCCTGATCCTCCACCAGGGTAATCTGGCCAAACAGAACCACGCTTTTGATATTCAGCGCCCACTCGCCTTCTCTTCGGAACCCCTGATCCATAACGCAGTAGGAAGCCTTGGCACAATTCCGGATGGCATCAATTTTATGCCCCTCCCGGGCGCCGTGAAAATAAAGATTTCCGCTCTCCTCGTCATACCAGTGATCCACAGGAATTCCATAGGGATAGCCGTTCTCCCCAATCAGAGACAGCACCCCCCGGGGTTCCTGCCTTAAAACTTCGATGCAGTCCTGATGGCTCAATTCCTGCTTAAATCTTCTCATCTTACGAAACATACGGCTTCCCCCATTCACGATTTTTTACAGTTCTTCTTGCAGCTGCATTTTGTGCAGCTGCAATTCTTTTTTCCTCCACAGCCACAGGTACCGTCAGAGAGCACCTTTCGAAGGGCCCAGAAAAACCAGGCCCCAACCAGGAGCAGCAGCAAAACACTTAACACATCCATCTTGTTACCTCACAGAAGCAGCAGCCCGCACTGATACACCAGAAAGGCGCAGAGCCAAGCCACAGCGCACTGGCTCACCACCAGAATCAGGGCCCATCTGCCCCCCAATTCCCGTTTTACCGCTGCCACCGCTGCCACACAGGGGGTATACAGCAGAGAAAACACCAAAAATACCAGCGCCGTCAGGCGATTAAACAGGGTTCCAATAGCAGCCGTAGATCCCCCCAACAGTACCGTGATGGTGCTTACCACACTTTCCTTTGCCGTAAATCCGGTAATCAGGGCTGTGGAGATGCGCCAATCCCCCAGCCCCAGGGGCCGGAAAATGGGAGCGATCCAGCTGCCCACCAGAGCCAGCAGACTGTCTGCGGAGTTATCCACCAGGTTGAGCCGGGTATCGAAGGTCTGCAAGAACCAGATAATGACTGAAGCAAGAAAAATCACCGTAAATGCCTTGGTGGCAAAATCCTTGGCCTTTTCCCAAATCAGCTGCAACACGCTTTTTCCGCTGGGCATCCGGTAGTTGGGCAGCTCCATCACAAAGGGAACCGGCTCACCCTGAAATGCACTTTTTTTCAGCAGCAGGGCATACAGAACACCCACAACAATTCCGGTGAAATAGAGCAAAATCATTACCAATGTGCCATTCTCCGGGAAAAACGCAGCGGTAAACAGGGCATAAATGGGAAGCTTTGCACTACAGCTCATAAAGGGTGTCAGCAGAATGGTCATCTTACGATCCCGATCCGAAGGCAGGGTGCGGGTGGCCATAATGGCAGGCACCGAGCAGCCAAACCCAATGAGCATAGGCACAAAGCTGCGGCCGGACAGGCCGATTTTTCGCAGGGCCTTGTCCATAAAAAAGGCCACCCGGGCC
>CAZFXB010000121.1:2020-6900 GCA_964522835.1 uncultured Oscillospiraceae bacterium | reverse complement strand
TGACTCATACTCTTAGGCTCCGGAGACCCGGCATACCGCCACAGGAAGGTGACGATCTGAGCCCGGGTGCAGTCGGCCTTGGGTGAAAACTCGGTGGCAGAGGTGCCCTTGGTGATGGCCTTATCTACCGCCCAGAGGACAGCGTCGTAGTAGGAGGAGGGTTTTTTCAGGTCAGTGAAGGGGCTGCTCAGTGCCGCAACAGTTTCAGTTTTCGTCTTACCACAGGTCTGACAGGTGTAGGTCTTTACACCCTGTTCCGTGGTTGTAGGCACCGTGGTCACGGTTCCCTTGTCCCAGCTGTGGCCTGTTGCAGCAATGGTCTCCGTTTTGGTCTCACCGCAGGTCTGACAGGTGTAGGTCTTTACACCGTCCTTCTCACAGATGGCCTTGGTTGTTACCTTGCCGGAATCCCACTCATGGCCGGTGGCATTGGTAGAGGTATCCTTGTAGCTATTCCCACAGCTTTTACAGGTGTGAAGGGTGTACCCCTTCTCCGTACAGGTTTGTTTCACTACCTTAGATTCATACCCGTGCCCCGTAGCCGAAATTTTCTCGGTTTTCGTTTCGCCGCAGGTCTGACAGGTGTAGGTCTTTACGCCGTCCTTCCCACAGGTGGCCTTGGTGGTCACTTTGCCAGAATCCCACTTATGTCCGGTGGCCTCTTTATATGTGTCCTTATAGCTGCGGTCACATCGCTTGCAGCTGTGCATCGTATACCCCTGCTCTGTGCAGGAAGGGTATACGGTTTTTTCCTCATAGCTGTGTTCCAGTGCACTGATGTAACCATCCCGGTAATCATGCCCACACCTCTGACAGGTATAGGTCGTGTACCCCATCTCTGTGCAGGAGGGATCTGTTACTGATGCTTTATAGGCATGGTTCTTCTTTTCCACCGGCTCCGTATAAGCTAGATCGCAGTCCTTGCAGCAAAATGTTCTTACCCCCGCTTCAACACAAGTAGCCTCTTTGGTCACAGTCCCGGTGTCAAAGCGATGGCCTGCAGCCGGGACGGTCTCCACATTTTCTTCCCCGCAGGCTTTACAGGTATAGGTCTTGGTTCCGTTTTCTGTACAGGTAGCCTTCTGGGTAATCACACCCGCATCCCAGCTGTGTCCCGCTGCATTTCTGTAGGTATCCGTGTAGCTATCACCGCAGTTCTTACAGGTATGAACGGTACTTCCGCCCTTTGTACAGGTGGGGGCTACTGTTTTTGTCTCATAACTGTGACCCAGGGCGTTTACATAATCATCTTGGAAGCTGTATCCACAGCTCTTGCAGGTATAGGTGGTGTAGCCCTGTTTTTCACAGGACGGGGGTGTTTCTGTTTTTTCGTAGGTGTGGGACGCTTTCTCTATGGTCTCCTCCCGGCTCTCGCCGCAGCTCCGGCAGGTGTAGGTTTTCACACCTGGCTCCGTACAGGTAGCCTTTTGGGTCACTGCGCCGCTGTTCCAGTCATGTCCCGCTGCATTTACATAATTTTCTCGGCAGCTGTCGCCGCAGACCCTACAGGTGTAGGTGGTGTAGCCTTTTTCTGTACAGCTGGGCTCTGTCACCGCCGTGGCGTAGTCGTGGCCTACTGGATTGGTTGACCCATCCGTATAGCTGTCACCGCAGGCCTTACAGGTGTAGGTGCTGTAGCCTTTTTCTGTACAGCTGGGCTCTGTCACCACCGTGGCGTAGTCATGGCCATTGGCATCTACATAATCTCCCTGATAGTAATGCCCGCAGTTGCCGCAGGTATATGCGGTATACCCCCGCTCTGTACATTTGGGTTTTATCACAACCGAGGTGTAATCGTGATCGGCCAGGGCCGTATTTTCATGTTTTTGATTGCCGCAGAGCTTACATACATAGTTCTTAACCCCCGGCTCGGTACAGCTGGCCTCTTTGGTTACCACTCCATTATCCCAGCTGTGGGTACAGTTTTCTCCGTTATAATGTATTACAGCAGAGGTGAGACATTCATTGCCCTTTCCCACGGAAACCGTCTCCCACGCCGTTTCGCTGCCGCCATAGTACACATGGGCGATACTGTCGCAATCCGCAAATGCAGAACTGCCGATCTCTGTCACACTGGCAGGAATCGTAACAGTTTTTAGACTGCTGCACGACTCAAACACAGCACTGCCAAGGGTTTCTGTGCCCTGGCGCAGGATCACCTCCGTCAGCCTTCCGCAGCCGGAAAACGCTCTTATCCCAACGGTTTTCACACTGCCGGAAATCGTCACACTTTTGAGGCCGCCAGAATCCATGAAGGCCTCCTGCCCAACAGATGTAACTCCATCCCGAATCTCCACATTGGTGATTTTACTTCTGCTTTCATACCAAGGCGCTGTCCCGGCAGCATAATCCTCCATTTCTCCGGCACCGGAAATCGTCAGCATCCCATCCTCCAGTGTCCAGCTCAGATTCGCTCCACAGCTTCCACTGGTCTCCAGACCGCCGTCCTGGGCAAACGAAAAAGGAATCAACAGCTTTCCCAAGCATAGCAGCAACAATACTGTCAGCATCTTTTTCATCTTTCTACCTCCGTTCTATTGGACGAATCCTGTACGTTCCGGTTCTATGTCCAATATACTCCTTTTTAGGCAGAAAGACAATACATTGCCTGCTTGGTTCTGGAACTTTTTTCGACTTTTTTCCAGTTAAGCTGTTGATTCCTTATATTTCACTTATTCTATCTTAATTCTGGGGAGGCGGAGGGGGCATCTCCATCTTATCCTTGCCAAACTGCCAGTCGTACCAGCGCTTAATCAGCAGGAAGGGGTATCTGGCGCCCAAATAGAGCCAGGCCTCTGCCTTTTCCTCCTGGTTCATGCCGCTGTAGGCAGCCGAAATAAGATGCCGGGTCATACCCAGAAGGGCTTCTACCTGGGGCCAGAAGGTTACGATATCCTTGTAGCCCTCCTGCCCTGCGAACATATAGTCATAGAACCCGGTGAGCACATGCTTGGGAATCACATCGGTCAGAAGCTCCGCAAAAATCTCTGCCTTCTTCTCATCGGTGCAGCCCTCTGCAAACACCTGGTCCAGCTTGGGAAAGACCTTTGCCTGAAGGGCCTGAACGCTGGGCTCCATAAACGCACCGTAGTCCTTGGGTGTGCCCTCCTCCCACATCCACCGGGAGAAATTAGCCAACAGCATGTGGGGAAATACCGTGAAGATGCCCTGGCAATAGTCCTTCTGCTCCTCGGGGGTCTTGCAGCTGGTTTTCAGCACGCAGCCTCGAATGGCATCGCCGGACATGAGATTGTGGCCCCAAAGATCTTCCATCACATATCCTTTTACGCTTTTCATGTAAATAATCCTCCTTTTCTAATTTTGTTTTACTTCTCGCATATATCCCAAAAGGGCTGCCCCTGGTTGGGGCAGTCCTTTTTTCGTCACTTAATAGCTCCAGGTTTTGTCCAGAGATTCGAAGGGCTCTGGCAGCTTGGGGGTCTCGGTGGGGATACGGGTGGGCTTGTAGTCGGTATAACGACCAGGCTCATCCTTCTCTACGGACACAGCACCGCCCATAGCCGGGGACTTACCCCGCTTGCCGTCGGGATCGTCCGGATCCACTTCCTTCTTTTCCTCCTCGGGGGGAGGGCCCATGGGCTGCTTGGGATCTGTCCAGGATCCGGTATCGCCGCCATTTACCATGTCCATACCGATGAGGAGGCGCAGGAACCGCCACTCGCCGTTCTCATAGACGAAGTCAGCACCGTACTTTTCCCACATCCAGGTCACGTTGGCAGTACCCTTCACATAATCATGCCGCAGGGCAAAACCAGGGGTATACCACACGCCCTTGGCACTCATGCCGTCGGCAGAGACCTCAATAATGGGGGAGGCCAGGGTGTGAACCGGCATCTCAGCCAAAGCACGACCGTCAATATCCTTAATCTCATCGACCATCTCGGGATGGGCCTTGATGATCTTTTCTTTCAGCCACTCGGCATCAGTGTACTTGTTGTCACCGGCGTACATGGGCATCAGCTTGTGCATCCCCTGCCAGCGGCCAAAGTTCTGACTCCAGATGACCTCGGGGCCCCGCTCCTGGCTCCAGGTATTCAGCAGCTCCTCCCGGTTCTGATCGGCTGCATGGTAGTAGGCATGAAGGCTCATCACATTCTCGATGGCACCGATGGCCTCGATTCTATGTGCTCTCAGTTCAAGTTCCGTCATCGCTTAATCCTCCTTCATAAAGGGCTCAGGGCCGTAGCTCAGCTCCGGTGTCCAGGTTTCATAGGGCATGGGGAAGTGGGGATACTCGCTCCAGCCGTACTTAGAGGTATAAATACCGGGCACCGGCAGAACGCCGTACTCCGGCTTCCGCTCGCCCATGGGGGGCATTTCCCGCTCTGCATAGGCAGTACCAGCCTCGAAGCTGAAGTCCGTACCAACAAAGAAGTGCCAGATCTTCCACTCGCCATCCTCCTTAATAAAGTCGATGGCGTATCTTTCATACATCCACTCGCCCTTGGGTTCTGCGCCCTCGGGAGCATCAGGGCCTGCACCGGTTCCATAACCGGGAGTATACCACATAGCCTGAGCGTTCTGGCCGTCGCCGGCAATCTCGATGAGGGGGGTGGTCAGAGTGTGCATAAATGCCTCACCGGGTTTGCAGTTCTTACCGATATGGGGCTTTACATAGAAGCTCCATACCACATCACGGCCGATCTGGAAGCCGCCCATGTTGCCCCAGCTTACATTGGGAGCATTGTGGGCCCAAAGAGTCTCCATCTCGATATCGTGGCGGGATGCCGCATGGAGGAATGCGTGTCTGGCCATAACATTCTTGATCTGGATCATGTCATAGGCACGCTGGATTTTCTCTTCCGGGGTAAATTCTCTGATATTCTTAGGCATTATCCTGCACCTCCTTAATAGCTGAA
>CAZFXB010000121.1:0-1920 GCA_964522835.1 uncultured Oscillospiraceae bacterium | reverse complement strand
TGGAGCTTGTAGCAATTCAGGAAGGTGAAGCTGCCCATGATGTTGGCAATGGCGGTGGTATCCTCTACCACATCAGCCATGTGCAGAATATCCATAGGCGGGTGTTTATAAGCCATAAATAATTCCTCCTATCTGGTGGTTTAAAACCTTCTAAGATTAGTTTATCGACTATGCGCTTCAAAAACAAGTATCACAATCCAACCTGAGTTTTCATTTTTTGCATCCGAAGTATCCATTTTTTCCTTTTTGTCCGTGCCGATTTCCGTTTCCATGATGTTATTTGTGTTTTTTGCTGGACAGTCTCGGAGAAAACTGCTATACTTAGGCCGGATTGTGAAGATTTCATGTTCTTTATGTCAAGAGTTCAAAAAGTCTCCACAGTATCCGCCAAGAAAGGAGTATTTTTATGAAAAAGATCAAACGTTCCCTGGCGCTTCTTCTGGCTCTGACCATGGTGCTGGCGCTTTTGGCTGGCTGCGGCACTACTGCTGCATCTTCTGTTGCCGAAGCTCCCTCCGCCCCGGAAGAATCCGCCCCTGCAGCCCCGGCCCCTGATGCCCCCCAGGCTGCTGACACCCCCTCTGCCGTAGAGGGCAGCGAAGTAGAAGCCGCCCTGGAGGCAGTGGATATCCCGCCTATGGAGCTGCCGCTGGCCCAGGATGCAACCCTGACCTATTGGCAGACCAAGCCCGGCGGTGCCGTTTCCAGTGCCGCTCCCAACGGTTACTTTGACTACCCCCACTTCCAGCGGGCTGCTGAGCTCACCGGTGTCACCCTGGACTTCATCCAGGCTGAGTTTATGGTGGCCAACGAGCAGTTCAATCTGATGATCGCCGCCCAGGACTATCCTGACATTTTCGGCAGCTTTAACAGCCTCTACTCCGACGGTGACGACAATGGCATCGAGGAAGAGATCATCCTGGCACTGGAGGACTACACCGACCTGTTCCCCAACTACCAGAAGTATCGCACCTCCACCAAGTTCCTGGAGACTGCCACCACCACCGCTGAGGGTCACATCTCCGGCTTCTATGAGCTGATGAGCGACTTCATCGGTCCCTTCTTCGGCATGATGGGCCGTGGGGACTGGATCGAAGAGCTGGGCATGGGTACCCCCGAGACCTACGACGAGCTCCATGACCTTCTGGTTGCCATGAAGAATAAGTATGGCTGTACCACCCCCATCTACCTGGACTCCGCCGCTGTTGGCAACGACAACTTCCTGGCTGCGGGCTATGGTATCGCCTGTATGCTGGCCACCAACGCCAAGGAAAGCTACTGGATGGTTCAGGATGGTGTTGTCAAAGACGGCATCACCGGCGAGGGCTACAAGGAATACCTGACTATGCTGCACAACTGGTATGACGAAGGCCTTATTTCCAAGGACTTTGCCAATGCAGCCGGTGCCATGAGCCCCGACGGCATGGGCGAAATCACATCCGGCAACTGTGGTGTATTCTTCAACGGTGCCCCCATGATGAGCATGTACTCCGCCATGAGCGACGATCCCAATCTGCGTATTGTCGGTCTGCCTGACCCGGTAAAGGCGAAGGGCGAGAAGACCCATGTGGATACCACTGAGTACGACTTTGGCGTAGAGCGTATGAGCATTTCCACCAAGTGCGAGGATCCTGAGCTGGCCATCCAGTACTGCGACTTCTGGTTCACCGATCAGGGCATTCAGCTGGCCAACTACGGCGCAGAGGGCATCTCCTGCGAAGTTGTGGACGGCAAGCCTCAGTTCACCGACGCTGTGCTGAACAACCCCGACCTGGCTCCCGGCGATGCCGTTTCCTTCTACACCGGCCGGAACTCTACCCCCTCCTGGTCCTCCAACTCCAAGCTGCTGGCCACCTTCAACCAGGACGAGAAGGACTGCTTCTCCATCTGGTCTGCCAGCCGTGACAACCGGGACATCTA
>CAZFXB010000120.1:0-6937 GCA_964522835.1 uncultured Oscillospiraceae bacterium | reverse complement strand
GGTGTCCATCAGGTAGGTATAATTGCCAGCAAAATTCATAATGGTTTCCTCCTTATTTTTTAGGCTTTCGCCATAATTTGTTTCAAATTAGCCGTTGACACGGTCGTATGCAGTCTGAATGATATCCGTAAGCTCTGCGATATTCATTGCCTCTACAGTTGCAACATAGTCGTCCCAAACAGCATCATCGTTGATGTCCAGATCGCCATTGATGAACTGGAGTGCACAGGTGCCCACATGGGTGATAATATCACTGTAGATAGCGGATGCATCCGTGCCCTCCTCCGCAGTCAGGGTCACATCGGAGCCCAGATTGTTGGAGGTGTTCTTATTGGTAGACCAGGCAGAGAAGCAGGACAGCTCACGCTCACCAAACTCAAAGGACAGACGAGTATCTACCACGATACCTGCCAGATCCTTGGTGGACACAATGCCGGAGGCAATGTTGGTGGTATCTGCCACCTGAGCAAGTGCATCCCCATCGAAGGTGGGCTTGCCATCTACATAGTCCCAGGTCTCATAGGTGCCCTCGCCGGAGCCCTTCTGGAAGCCGAAGTTGTACATCAGGGCACCCTCATAGCTGTAACCGAAGTCCAGGAACTGAAGTGCAGCCTCCACATCATCACACTGGGTAGAAATGGAGATCTGGGCAGCGGAGGTATCGACCAGGGTGTTTTCCTCATAGAAGGGAATGGTCTGGCCCTTCTCTTCCGCTACATCCTGCACAGGCCACCAGTTGCAGTTCTCATCCCCGAACTGAGAGGCAGCCATAGCAGAGTAGTTGCCGCCAAAGGGCTGGTTGGAGAAGATATAGCCGGTGGAGCCATTGGCAGCAGCGGTAGCATTCAGCTCACCGAAGGGGTTGGTTTCCCGGTTCTGCATGTTCTCGAAGTTGATGAGCTCCTCCTCGTAAAGATCATGGAGCCAGGACAGATACTTCCGGGTGCCCTCCTGGGTTGCACCGTAAACCACTTCGCCATCCACCTGATAGAAGGAGTTGGCATAGTTGGTGCCCATGGCGTTGGCAGACAGCTCGGCAGAGGCACCGAAGCCGCCCATCAGCAGACCGTTCTGGAGAGAAACGGTGGAAAACAGGCTCATAGGCTCTGTGGCACCCTTCTCGGTCTTAAAAGCCCGGAGCACATCGGTAAGCTCCTCATAGGTCTGAGGCACTTCCAGATCAAGCTCCTCCAGCCAGTCCATACGGATAAAGGTGCCCAGTCCGCCGGGGTTTGCCACCTCGTCCTTAATGGGGTAGATGACCAGATTCATGTTTGCATCCTGAACCTCATCATAGATTTTCTGATCGGAGTTGATAATCGTCCAATAGTTGGGCATATACTCCTCAATGTAGTCTGTAAGCTCAATAATAACCTCTTCCTCGTAGGCAGCCTCAGCACCGGCAGCATAGTTTGCAATGCTGAACATATCGGTGTAGTCGCCGGAGGCGATCATCAGGTTGAACTTATCGGACTCATTGGCCTTGTCCACCACGGTGAGATCAAAGGTGACACCGGTGTTCTCCTGAAGCCACTTCCAAACCTGCTGATTATCCAGGGTGCCTCCGTCGATATACTTGAGCCCTGCGGTCTCATAACCCAGGAAATAGCTCAGGGTCACCTCATCCTCCACAACAGGAAGGCTGGTGGTGAGGCCCTTCAGCATTTCCTTATAGCCGGAGAAGTCATTGTTGGCATTGGCCTGGGTAAAATCCGCAGAGCCCTCCTCCTCAACAGGAGCCGGAGCCTCCTGAGAGTCCTCCTGAGGCACTTCCTCGTCCTCTGTCGCCGGTACTTCCGGTTCAGCGGAAACTTCTTCTTTGCTGGACGCAGACGACACTGCCGTGTCATTGCCGCAGCCCACGCAAACCGTCAGCAGCATTGCTGCCATCAGCAGCAGTGCAAGCAGTTTTGTTTTCATTGCGGTTCCTCCTAAAAATTGATACAGCCAAAATTATATCAACTAAGAGGCCCGGGCTAAAGTGCCAGGTTGTGGTCTTTCCCGTGACATTTTGTAAGCTGTTACACAACCTTTTCTTCGAAATAAGGGCAGACACAGGGTCTGCCCTTATAGAATTACTTTTCCATATAGCGGTCGTATGCGTTCTGATAAGCCTCCAACAGCTCCTCCACATACATTCCCTCGCACTCACCAACAAAGGTATCCCAGTCGTCGAAATTCCGGTCTCCGGTCACAAACTTGGGCACCTCCATAGAGATATAGGTGGCAAGATCGGTGGCATACTGTGCTACCACATCGCTTTCCTCGCTGTTGAGCCCCAGGCTCTGGGGCAGTGCTTCCAGATCATCGGTGCGGGAGGTCCAGGTTTCAATGGCAGCGGTCTGCTTCTCTGTAAAGAAGGGAACTGTACGATCCTGGTACATAAGGCCAAAGGATGCGCCGGAGAAGCACCGGGCCCGGCTGTAGAGCATGGCCGGGAAGCCATATTCGTTCTCCGTAATATTCTCCAGATAGGAGATCGAACCATCCTCGTTCACCTGATAATCCAGTCCCAGCACGCCATAGCTGCCCGCCATGGCACCCTCATCGGTGTACCAATAGTCCATCCAGCCCATAATATAAGGGATCAGATCCTCCTCACAGGCGGTGGTGATGCAGCAGGAGTCAAACTGCCGCTCTCCCTGGCCCTGATGGTCATTTTCTCCATCTACCGTACAGACCATAGCCACCAGTTCAAAATTGGGGTCGTCATTTCTCAGATTGTCCATGGAGTTGACCATGGTGCTGGCAATGGCCGTCCGGTTGGCCGCCAGTTCGGCCTCCAGTGTGCCGGACATATTGGAGGTATCCAGCTCGGTAAAGTTCCGGGACACAATGCCGTACTCATACCAATCATGGAGCTGACGAATGTAGCTTTCATAGCGCTCAGAGGTAATGTCTGCCACCAGGGTATCCCCTTCTCTGTGGTAGGCAAAGCCGGAGCCGGATGCTGTGGTTCCGGCAATACCCCAGGCAGAGGACAGAGTATCCAGTCCCTCACCCATGAGCAGCACAGACTCCAGATTCAGCTCAGACTGAATGGCATAGGCAAAGTCATTCATCTCATCAATGGACTGGGGCACATCCATCCCCACCAGATCACACCAGTCTTTCCGGATAAAATAGCCCTCGTTGACGATGGTCTTGTCAAAGATGGAGTACCAGGCCAGATAGGAACCGTTGTCGGCAGTAACTGCCTTCATCAGCGTGTCATCCTGGTGAATCAAATTCCAGTAGGTGGGCATTCCATCCGCAATATAATCATCCAGTGTGACGATAACCTCCTCTTCGTATGCCTTGAGCAGTCCGCCGGTGTAATACTTATCTACCCCGCACATCACATCCGGAAAATCGCCGGAAGCCACGATCAGGTTGAACTGGGTATCCGCAGTCATCTGGGAAAGGGACTGCCACTCCGGGGTCACGCCAATGTATTCGGTGCCGGCCGCAATGGTATCAAAATCACCATAGGAAGTCATGGGCATGAAGCTGGACATGGGGCCCAGCTGAGGCTCGGCGTGCAGAATGGTAAAGGATACATCTCCATCCGCCAGGGGATATGTAAGCGGTTCGCTGGGCACAAAGCCCTCCTTTTCCAAAAGGCTCTCCTCCTGGACACTGGCATTTTGGTGCTCCGGGGCATCAGGCTCCGGTTCTGTCTGGGATGCCTGGGCCTCAGCCGATGCCTGCACAGCCGATTCCTCTAACACAGCAGCGTTGTTTTCCCCGCCGCACCCGGCCAACAGCCCAAGGAGCATCCCCAGCGCCAGCAGCACGGACAACATTCTTGTTTTCATCTAAAATCCTCCTTCTTATCCTTTCAGTACATGGAAAGGATGTCTTATTTTCTATTTTATTGTCCGTGGTTTTATCTTGCAAGGTCTGAAAATTGAAGGGATGTGCCGATTCTGAACCTGTTGGTCAAAAAACGCCCCAGTGTTGCATAATCTGCCCCATTGCACAAAGCCCATATCCGCACAGACTTCCAAAACCGTCACTTTCCGCCCTGTTGTTTTCCTGATAGTATAGATTCGGTGATATATATGTCAGAATACAATACCCAAACATTACAGGGAACCATTGACAAACTGAAGCTGGAGCTGCGGCAGGCCAGACTGGAAAACAGCATTCACTGCACCATCCAGCGGGCGCAGCCTATAGAGGGCCTTGCCGAGTATTTAAGCACCCAGTTCCCCTCGGACTATCTGGTTCTGGTGATTCTGCGTGCCAGAGCCGATTTAAGTCAGCGATACATGTCCCCCCAGCCGGTAGCTGAGGGCGAACCACCCATGGTGATCTACAACGGGGATATGATGAAACGGGCCGACCAAATCTGCCGCAGCCATTTTATGCCCCGTACCTTCCATATTCTTTTCCCGGCCGATGTGGATATGGGTCTGCTGCTGTCACCGGACACCCGACATGTCTCTGAGGCCAGCATCCAGTGCGGAGATTATATGAAAGAACTGGTGTCAGAGCTGGGTGAGCTCCTCCATCAGCTGGATCAGGAATTCCACCTGGATAATGTGGCCACTGTCAGTGCACTGCGGAAGGATCGGGCCGATTTAAGGCAGATGTATCTGGAAACCAGAGACTGCTTCGATTACAGCTGGAATCAGTCCGGAAATGTCCACACATACGACGAATTCTGCACCACCCCCATGACCCCCAGCCAGCGAATGCGGCTGTGTGCGCTGGAGGAGGAATTCTCCAACGATGTAACTCACCTGCTCTTTGACGAAGCCTCAGTGGTGCTCTCCAAGATTCTGGACATTATGTTTCAGCACGCACTTCCTCTGTCAGAGATCCGGGTCACCGCTGCCGCCCGGCTTCGCATCGTGCTGACGGTGCTGGAGTACAACACAGGCCCCGCACAGGAAAATCTGGATACACTTTCAGGTCCTCTTACCAATGTATCCGGTGCCGTATCCGTGCCGGAGCTTCAGGATCGAATCTTCGATTTCTTCTCAGCCCTGAGCAACGTGGTTCCTGCCGCAGGGATTAAACGAATTACCCAGATTCTGGACTTTATCGAAGCGAATTGTAAGAACCCCAATTTGAATGCAGACATGATCTGCGACCGCTTTCACATCAGCCGTACCTATCTCTCCAAACAGATCAAAAAGGAGACCGGCTCCGGTCTGGTGGATGCCATCCATAAGGCCCGGCTCAGTCACGCAAAGCTTCTATTGCGGGATACCGAAATGACCACAGAGCAGATCGCCCAGCAGGTGGGCTTTACCAGTCGATACGGGCTCATCCGGGCCTTTCACAGTCAGGAGCACACCACCCCAGCAGAATACAGAGCCAAAAGCCGCCCCCAGATCATCCCCCAATCTCACTAGGCAGGTGATACGATGGACAAAGATCAGCAAATTGCCGCTCTACAGCGGGAAAAGGACGCCCTTCTTCTGGAAAACGCCCGGCTTCGGGCTCAAATTCAGCAAAACATCATGGAGCAGGCCATTTGGGATGACCAGCGCAGCCAAAGCATACGTGAAAACATGGCCCAGTTTTATGATGAGCCTCCGGCCCCATGGTACATATTCATTCTGTTTTTCGGAAGCAGACCCTCACAGCAGCCACAAGCTTTTGGAGCCTTGCCGCCCACATCTCCGCTGGAGCAGGTGGAACGCAGGTTTCTTCCCCCACTTCGCTCCTTTGGCCAGCCCTTTTTCTTTCAAGTTTCGGGCACCATTGCCTGTCTGCTGAATGTAGCCCTTTCGGATGCGCCGGAGGAAAGCCCCGAAGCAGGCAAGGCTTACTGCGGCAAACTGCGGGATGCCTTGCAGCAGACCTACGACACAGATCACACCCAGGTCTCTCACATTTCCATCAGCCACGCATCCCTTCTCCCCCAGGGCCCCAGGGCCCTGTACCGATCAGCGGTTTCTGTTGCCGAGCGGCGGAGACGAGACTCGCCCAAGGTACTGATGGAAGAGGCCCATATATCCCCCTCCCGCCAGGATCTGACTCAAATTTTCTCTTTGGAGCCCCTGTTCTGGCGTAAAATTCAGCAACACGCTTTTTTCGATGCGGCCGAAATCCTGGACAGCATTATCGAGCTGACCATTTTAGACCAGGGCTCCTTGGAACGGGCCAGCGCCGCCCTGTTTTCCCGGATGGAAATGGTGCTACAAACCACCCTGAGTGAAAAGGGGCTGGATCCCATGGGCACCGACGAATGCTCCCATCTGCTGCCTGCCATTTGCCACGCAGAAACCTACCAGCAGCTTCGTGAGGTATGCTATGACCTTCTTGCCACCCTGGAGGATCGATTCTACACCCCTCCTGACAGCCGGAACAGAAAAATGGCCAGCATTGAATCCTATATTCAGGCGCACTACCGGGATCCCATGCTGTGTGCCGCCTCTATTGCGGACGCCTTTAAAATCAGCCCATCCTATCTCTCTCGCATTTTTAAGGCGGATATGGGCGTTGGCATTGTGGAATATGTCCACCGGATCCGGGTGGATGCCGCCAAGGAGCTTCTGATGGATTCCCAGCTTACAATGGACATTGTGGCACAGAAGGCGGGCTTCTCCAACCGTTGGGTGCTGACACGGGTATTTAAAAAAACTGTAGGCATGACCCCTGGTGCCTACAGGGACGATTCCCGTCCTATGACCTAGGGACGAAAATGGCCCTTTTTCGCCCATTTGTACTGCAATAAACGTCCCAAATCTCAAATAGCATCCCTTTCCATTTTGAATTCGCTTCGATACAATAAACGTGACCCCAAAACGGGGACGGATACAATTTTATAAGGAGTGTTTTTAATGAAAAGAATGTCTGCCTTGTTGCTGGCACTTGTCATGCTTCTGGGCCTGTTTGCAGGCTGCGGAAATGACGCCGCCGCCAGCTCCCCAGCAGAAGCTTCCTCTGCCGCTGTCTCTGCCGAGGCACCGGAGACCGAAGCCCCTGCTGCTGAGGAAAC
>CAZFXB010000119.1:0-6942 GCA_964522835.1 uncultured Oscillospiraceae bacterium | reverse complement strand
GCTTCCGGGTACAGGGCCGCACATTCTCCACCGTCAGGGGCAGGCCCAGCTCATAGCACTTGATGGTCTTGTGCTCTGCACCGTGGTAAGAGAATACCCGGCGCATATCCTTCATCCGGGACACCAGGGCCATATACCCGGTGAAAATGCAGATCTTCACCAACCCCTCGCAGAGATTCCGCAGCAGGTAATTATCATGGATGGGCTTTACCAGCCCCACCAGGAAGGTGGGCAGCAGGAAAAACAGCAGTACCGAGAAGCCCATGCCCAGCACCACCGCCAGGTAAATAATGAGGGACTCCAGCTTCTCAGAGCCGATGTGCTTCTCCAGCCACTGCTCAAACTTCCCCGGCTCCGTGTTTTCCTCCTCCTCCGGATAAAAAGAGGCGGAGTACATCAGGGCCTTAACGCCGGAGACCATGGAGCCGCCAAAGTTAACAACCCCTCGGATCAGAGGCCAGCCCAGAATGGGATAGCGATTTTTGATGAATTTCAGGGGTTCTGTGGTGAGAACAATCTCTCCCTCCTGATTTCTGACTGCCACGGCCTGCTTTTCAGGGCCACGCATCATAATGCCCTCGATCAGGGCCTGACCGCCAATGGATGTGCGCTTTTCTTCATTTGCCACGGGTCTTATGTTCCTTTCTTTGTTGTGGAACAACTACAGCATATCACTATAGCTGTCCCAAAAATGGGATTGTTTTATCAAACAGGCAGCTGGATGGTGACTTCACAGCCTCCGTCCCCGTCCTGTGCATTGGCAATGGTCAGGACACCGCCATGCATGGTGACGATCTCCTCGCAAACTGCCAGCCCAATGCCGCTGCCCCGGCCCTTGGAAGAGCCTTTGTAAAATTTCTTTTTCACCAGAGGCAGCTCATCCTCGGGAATGCCTGGGCCGAAGTCCCGAATCCGAACCTTCAGCCACTTGTCCTCCCCGTGGAGATCGCAGAAGATCCGGCCTCCTTCGCCGCCGTACTTGGCCGCATTGTCCAGGATATTCAGGAATACCTGCTTCATTCGCTCCGGATCGCAGCGGATTTCCGGAATATCCTCATCATTGTCCGCATAGTCCAGGTCAATGCCATCCTGGCCCAGCCGGTTTCCGTACATAAAAATCGTATCCTCGAAGACGCTCCGAAGATCGCAATCCTCCACATTCAGTTTAAATCTGCCGTCCTGAATCCGTGAAAACTCCAGCAGCTCCTCTACCAAAGAGGTAAGCCGCTTTGTCTCCTTCAGCATGGTGACAATTCCCCTGCGGGTCTCTGCCGGATCCATCACAGAGCTGCCCAGCAGGGTCTCGCCCCAGCCGGAAATGGCCGTCAGGGGGGTTCTCAGCTCATGGGACACCGAGGAAAGAAACTCAGACTGCATTTTTTCCGTCTGAGAAATCTGAAGGGACAGATTGTTGATGGCCCGGGTCAATTCCCCGATCTCGTCATCATTCTCTGCAAACTTCTTTTGAATCTGGGAGCCATAGCCCCCTCCGGCGATCCGCTTTGTGGTTTCGGTGATCTCCACCACCGGGGTTACAATGGAATGAATAAAATACATTCCGGTAATAAAAATCAGTCCAATGACGCAGAGGGCCAGCAGCGCCAGACCCACCACCCAGGAAATAATCTGCCGATTCACCAGCCGCAGGGAGGTGGCGATACGAAGCACCCCACTCAGAGCCCCGTTCTGGTCATAGACAGGGCCGGATACGGCCATGATCCGTTCCCCGGTTTGGGGGTCTTTCCCCCGAAAGCAGCAGATCTCCAGGGTTTCCAGCGCTTCGGATACATCCCTGGTCTCCGCCCGGGTTCCGGCGGCCAGTCCAAAGGAAGAGGTGACAATCTCCCCCTCCAAATTTACAAACTCCAGCTCCAGAGAATTCTTCTCTTCAAAGTCCTGGGTCAGGCTGTATATACTGGTGTAAAAAGCGTCGCCGGAATCACTGACATAGTTTTCAAAGAAATCCGCAGTGGTCTTCAGCTGGGTCTCCAGCCCGTTTTCCATCACGCTGTAGTAGTAGCCCGAGATACCCAGAGCCGCAGCAGCCGCCACCAACAGCACCACCACAAACATAATGCTGGCGTTGTGTCTGAGCCACTGGGAGCGGATCCCTGATACATGCTTCATCCGATCAGGCACCCCACTTGTAGCCATAGCCCCAAACGGTGGTAATAAAGACCGGGTTAGAGGTGTCATCTTCGATCTTGATCCGGAGACGGCGGATGTTAACATCCACAATTTTCAGTTCGCCGTCATAGTCCCGGCCCCAGACTGCCGCCAGAATATCTTCCCGGCTCATGGCCCGGCCCGGATTCTGCATAAACAGCTTTACAATGGAGTACTCCACCTGGGTCAGCTTAATTTTCTCCCCGGCCTTTTCCAGGGTACGGTTCCGGGTGTTGAGCACGAAGGGCCCCTGCCGGAGCTCATCCGTGTTAGGGGCAGCCTCCCCTCCAATGCGGCGGTACAGGGCATCCACCCGGGCCAGCAGCTCCGCAGGGGAGAAGGGCTTGGTCACATAGTCATCCGCACCGGTCATCAGCCCGGTGATCTTGTCCATCTCCTGGGTTCTGGCGGTGAGCATAATAATGCCAATGGCCTTATTGGTGGCCCGAACCTGGCGGCAGACCTCGAATCCATCAATGCCCGGCAGATTGATGTCAAAAATGGCAACGCCGGTATCGGGGTGCTTTTTCAGCTGCTCCAGAGCTTCCTCGCCGCTGCCGGCCTCGATGACATCGTAGCCCGCCCGGCGCAGGTTAATCACCACGAAGCTGCGAATACTGGCCTCGTCTTCCAAAATCAATACTTTCTTCATATATGTTCCCTTCTATTTCAATCCATATCGGATCATATTTTCACTGTTCCAGGGGATGGAACCCGTCAGAGACCTGGTTCATGGTCACGGTTCCCTCCCAAAGAGCGGCCTCCTCGTTGATGCTGACTGCGTAGAGCACATCCGTGCTGGAGTAGAGGACAGAAAGCCCCTGCTGCTCCGCATATTCCTGCTGTCCGCTGCCCTTCAGGGTGTAAACCGTAAGCAACGGTTCTCCAGCCTTGCCGCTGTCATCCAGCCGATAGAAAATCGCCTGACTGACGGAGCGCTCCCCGTCGGCAGTATCACTCTGCTTCACCAGAATATTCCCCAGCCAGCTATCCGGCAGGCGTAAATACCATGCTCCACGGAAATCGTAGTAGGTCACCGCCTTTTGCTCTGGGGTGCCGTCGGAGGAAAGACCATACCACAGCACCAGAGACTGGGCTGCGGAGCCCTCGTCATAGGGTGCCATCGCCTGGGTCTGGGGCAGCTCTGTCTTTCCGTCCTGATCTATATCCTGGGGATACAGGGCATATCCCCGTGCCCCCTCCGACCGGAGCACATGGCTTTGTACCTTGGCAATGCGGCCATCCAGAAGGGTGAGCACATCGTAAGCCCGCTGCCCCTCATCCAAATCAGAGGTCACAGCCAGCGCAGGCGTTCCGTCCTCCAGACGGATTTCCTGCATATCCACCAGCTGCGCATAGCTTCCGGACAAATCCTCCTGGATCTCCAGCGCCAATGCCCCATCAAGCAGCCGATAACACCCCACGGTACAGGAATCGGTTCCATTGTCCGTGAAGCACATTAAATAGGTCTCTCCCTGGGCCCCAAGGGCGGGCAGGGCGTAGCGGCTACAGGGAATGGTCATCAGATTCTGGGCCTCTTTCCCATCATAGCGGCAGATCTGCAATGCCTGGGGCACGGTCTGGCTGACCTGGCAGCTCATCAGCAATTCCAGATTGCCGCTGCCGTCCAAATCGGCATATTCCACCGAGGCCACACCGCTGCCTGTGCAGTCGATCACTGCGGACTCTCTATAAACGCCGTCTTGCTTGGAGAAAATATAACACTTTACGGCCCCATCCTGATTTCTGCGGAAAAAGGCCACCGCTTCATCCGTACCGTCGCCGTTCAAATCAAGAAGCTGCACCGTCTCCCGATGGGTACCGGAGGCGGGGGCATGATAGGAATAGCCCTCATCCAGCACCTCCGTCAGGGCCTCCTGGAGATCGTAGTAATCCTCAGGTGCCTCCGGCAGGCAGTAAAGCTCACCGGGCTGGAACAGGGAGCAGCCCGTAAGCAGCAGAAAAAGCAGCATCAGTGACACTGTGAAATATCGCTTCAAAATCCGGGCTCCTTTCCGCTCTTTGTACTTGCATACACAGATTCAGTATACCACATTCCTCTGCAAATTGATAGCATTTTTCGCATTCCCAGAAAGAAAATGCCCCCACACCGGGGCGATACCGAAAAAGCCGGAGGCAGCCCGTAACAGGTGCCTCCGGCAGGGTTTTATTCTCGATTAGATCCGGCCTGCTCCGGGTCGAAGCTATGCTCCAGCACCAGAAGCCGGGTAATCCGGTGGTTATCATCCACGTGCTTCACCAGCACGGTAAACTGCTGATAGTCAAAGGAATCAAATGCTGCGGGCATTGAGCCAATATTCTCTGTGGCCCAGCCGCCAATGGTGGCGCAGTCGCTGTGGATGGCCTCGTCATCCAGGCCCAGATTACTGAAAAACTCGGTCAGGTTCATATCGCCGGAGCACTCAAACCGTCCCTTGCCCAGCTCCTGCCAATCGCTGACGATATCATCGTTTTCGTCCCAGATATCGCCCACCAGCTCCTCCAGCACATCCTCCATGGTAACAATGCCCATAGTGCCGCCGTATTCGTCGGCCACAATGACCATGTGGGTCTGGTGGATTCGGAACTCCTCCATAATATCATGGAGCCGCATGGTTCTGGGGATGTACACCGGCTCCAGCAGCAGATCCTGAAGGGAAACATCCTGGTTATCCACCAGCTCCCGCAGCAGATGCTTTACATAGAGAATACCCACCACATGGTCAATGGTTTTCTCATACACAGGGAACCGGGAAAACTGGGTTTCCGCAATGATCTCCAGGATGTGCTGGGTGCTGTCACCGATCTCAAAGCCGATCACATCGATCCGGGGCGTCAGAATATCCGCCGCATCCAGATCTGTAAACTCCAGCGCAGACTGAAGCAGCTCTGTTTCATTCTCATCCATGACCCCTTCATCCTCGGCGGTGTCCAGCAGATTCTCCAGCTCCTCCTCGGTAATGGTGACCTCCTGTGCATCTGTTTTCCACAGTCGGCTGAACAGATTCACAATGACAGAGGTGATGAAAACCACAGGGGAAAACAGGATCATCAGCACCAGCAGGGGATATGCCGCCGCCTGGGCAAATTTTTCGCTGCATCGCCGGGCGATCATTTTCGGGGTAATTTCACCCACAATCAGAATCAGCACCGTCATCACCACGGTAACAATGGTGGAGGCCATATCCTCTCCCAGCCCCTCTACCGAGGCCGCCAGATGCACCGCCAGCACCGTTGCCACAGAGGTGGCAGCAATGTTCACCAGGTTATTGCCCACCAAAACAGTGGAAAGGGCGTAGTCATACCGGTTGTAGATAAAGTTCACCAGCTTCTGCACCGTGGTGGGGTGCTCGCTGTTCTGCTTGATTTTCAGCTTGGACAGGGAGGTGTAGGCAATCTCCGTGCCGGAGAAAAATGCGGAGCAGAGCAGAAGAAACACGATCAAAATATATGATGCCATGATGGTTCCTCCTTATATAAGCTCCAGGCCTTCGCCTGCGTCGCTCTCGTCCTGAATATCGCCCACCAGCTCCTCCAAAAGGTCCTCCATGGTGATAAGGCCCAGCTTCTTCCGGTTCTTATCCACCACAAAAACCATGTGGAGCTTGTTGAGTCGCATTCTTTGCAGCAGCTGAGATATTTCCGTATCCGCTTCAGATACATAGGGCTTCATCAGCAGCTTTCGCAGCAGCACGGGCTTACCGGAAACATACCGGCTCAAAAACAAATTCACAGACAGTATGCCCACGATATTGTCTTCGCTTCCTTCGTACACCGGCAGTCGGGAGTAGGGCAGGGTTTTAAGCTGCTCCGCCAGATCTGCCAGAGGCATGGTGGTGGAAATGGACACCACCTGATCCATGGGAGTCATAACGTCTTTTGCCACCTTGCCCCGGAACTCCATGGCAGAGTTCACCAGAGCCTGCTTCTCGGGATCCAGCACACCTTCGTCCTCGATGGTCTCGATAATGCTGATAAGATCCTCCTCTGTTACCGTTTTCTCCTCATCGGAAGAGAAGAACCGGGACAGGAGCGAAGCGATTCCGGAAAACAGCGCCGATACCGGCGTCAGCAATTTTACCAGCAAAGCCATGCTGGGGGCAAAAAACAGGGCAATGCCCTCACTGCGGGATTTCGCCAGACTTTTAGGGAGCATCTCTGCAAAAAGATACACCACAAATGTGGTGATGAGGGTACCGTAGATCACATACTCCTCGTCAAACTGACGCATCACCAGCAGCGCAGAAAGCGAGGCGCAGCTGGCATGGAAGATGTTATTGCCGATGAGAATGGTGGTCAGGGTTTTGTCAAACCGGTCACAGATCCACAGAGCCTTTTTGGCCCGCTTGCTTCCCTTGTCTGCCATGGTGCGGAGCCGCACCTTGCTTACTGCCGTATAGGCAGTTTCACAGGCAGCAAAATACCCGGAACATAGAAGAAAGAATAAGTACAATATACAACTGGCAGGGTCCACGAAAAAACCAACTCCTTGTAGGTAAAGTTAGGACTATTATACCGAACCCACAACATAAATGCAAGAACAATCCACAGGAACAAACAGATTTTTCCGGCGAATCCGTAGGAGGCATGGCTCGCCCCTTCGGGGAGAGCTGTCAGCGTCAGCTGACTGAGAGGGGGAATACGGATTGCCAGACCCAGTGTGTACACTGGGTCTGGCAATGACATGGCAGTTCAAGGACTGCGTACGAGCCACCAAATTCGCACCAGCCAGAGGCTCCCTTGTGTAAAGGGAGCTGTCAGCGAAGCTGACTGAGG
>CAZFXB010000118.1:0-7033 GCA_964522835.1 uncultured Oscillospiraceae bacterium | reverse complement strand
TTTTCGAGGTAGAGGGGAACACCACCATTCCAGCGGAGCGAATACTGGCGGTTCTGGAGGACAATGGAATCGGATTCTGGACAAGCACAAGGAACCTGAAAATCAATCTGCTGAAGAATCAGGTGCTGGCGGATATTCCGGAGCTGGAGTTCATCACCATAAACACACAGGGGCCTTTTGCTACCGTATTGGTGCGGCAGCGGCATGAAAAACCGGAGACCAAGAAGAATTCTGCACCTGCCAATCTTGTTGCGGCAAAGGGGGGCATCATTGAAGCCATTACGGTCACAGGGGGCAGTGCCCAGGTGAAAGCAGGGGATGTGGTGACCAGGGGCCAACTACTCATATCCGGAGTTACAAATTTAGATAAAATCCTGCTGCTAAGTCGGGGAGAAGGCGAGGTTACAGCAAGGACATTTACCCGGAAAACAGCCGTTTTAGGCAATACACAGAGCCAAAAACAGTATACAGGCCGGGAAAGGACATGTTTCTCCATAACTTTCGGGAAAAATACGATAAATTTCTATAAAACCAGTGGAATTTCATACGATAATTATGATAGAATGACAGTGAGAAAACCACTGACTTTACCTGGGGGCTATACGCTGCCTGTTTCCGTAAATGTCATCTCTCTCCGGGAGTATACGTTATGTCTGATTCCGCTGGATGAAACCAGTGCAGAGGTACTGCTCTCCGAGGCGGTTTGTCGGGATACGCAGGAGAGCCTTTTGGCTGGGATGATTCTGGAAACCAGGACCAGACTGAGACAGGATGCCAACGCTTTTTATCTCAGCGGCATTTTGGAATGCAGGGAGGACATTGGCCAGTTGGTGGAAATACAGGATTGAAGGTTAGATTCTATGGCAGAAAAGATTATTTCAGCAGATCGTATTGACGAGATTATAAATGTATTTGGCTCTCTGGATGAGAATATTCGCATTATCGAGCAGGAGTTCTCTGTCACCATTGTAAACCGGGACACGGAGCTGAAGGTAAGCGGCGACGAGGAGAATATTTTTGCCGCCGGAAAGGTGCTGGAGGGGCTGTTCTCCCTGGCACAGAAGGGGGAGACCATTGGTGAGCAGAATGTTCGCTATATCATTGGTCTTGTGCGCCAGGGCCAGGAGGAAAAGATCGGGGAGCTGACCAAGGATGTGATCTGCATCACCGCCAAGGGAAAGCCCATTAAAGCCAAGACTCTGGGACAGCAGCAGTATATGAAGGCCATTGAAAAGAACACCATCACCCTGGGTGTGGGCCCTGCCGGTACAGGTAAGACCTATCTGGCTGTGGCGGCTGCGGTGGCCGCATTCCGGGAGCGGCAGGTCAACCGGATCATTCTTACCCGGCCTGCGGTGGAGGCCGGTGAACGGCTGGGCTTCCTGCCGGGAGATATGCAGAACAAGGTGGATCCTTATCTGCGCCCCCTCTATGATGCCCTCTTTGAAATGCTGGGTACTGAGAATTACAACAAGTATTTGGAGAAGGGCAATATCGAAGTGGCCCCCTTGGCCTATATGCGTGGCCGAACCCTGGACGACAGCTTTATTATTCTGGACGAGGCACAGAACACCACCCGGGAACAGATGAAAATGTTCCTGACCCGGCTTGGCTTTGGATCAAAAATTGTCATCACCGGCGATGTGACCCAGATTGACCTGCCGGGAGACAAGGTCAGTGGTCTGAAGGACGCCATCCGGGTGCTTGACGGGGTAGAGGATATTGCTATATGCAAGCTGACCAGTCAGGATGTGGTTCGTCATGTGCTGGTACAGCGGATCATCAACGCCTATGAAAAAGCGGAGGAGAAGCGGGAAAAAACAAAAATCCCTGCTAAAACTTACTCCAAAACCTATAAGAGGACAGTGAAAAAATGAATCATCAAATTATAATAGAATCCGAGGTGGAAGGGCTGCCGATCGACCAACTCTCCAGCCATATTACCCGCTGTATCACGGGAGCACTGGAGCAGGAAGGGATATGTGTCCCCTGCGAGGTCAGTGTTCTGCTGACAGACAACCAGGGGATTCGGCAGATCAACCGGGAATACCGGGATGTGGATCGGGAAACGGATGTGCTGTCTTTTCCCATGTTCGAGTTTGTCCCTGGGGATTTTCCGGATGATGTGAGCAATCTGCTGGATCCCGGCAGTGCCCTGCTGCCCCTGGGGGATATGGCCCTGTCTGTAGAAAAAATTCGCTCTCAGGCTCAGGAATTCGGCCACAGTGAGGATCGTGAGATCGGGTACCTGACTGTTCATTCCGTGCTCCACCTTTTGGGGTATGACCACCTGGACGAGGGCGAAATGAAGAAGCAGATGCGGGCACGGGAAGATGCCATTATGGAATTTTTGAACATACCGAGAAATTAAAGAAGTGAGGAAAAACTTTTATGAATATTACAAAATCCGCCATGGTGACCATTGCCGGTCGCCCCAACGTGGGAAAATCCACCCTGACCAACGCATTGGTAGGGGAGAAGATCGCCATCGTATCCAACAAGCCCCAGACCACCCGGAATCGCATCTGCGCCGTGGTGAACAAGGAGGATACCCAGATTGTCTTCATGGACACCCCCGGCTTTCATAAGGCACGGAATAAACTGGGCGACTATATGGATAATGTGGTGAAAGAAAGCATTGTGGATGTGGATGCCATTATGCTTCTGGTGGATCCTATCCCTTCTGTAGGAACCCAGGAGCAGATGCTCATTGAGTCCATAAAAGCAACCCGTGCCCCCTCCATCCTGGTTATCAACAAAATCGATACCCTGGAGAACAAGGAAGATTTGCTGGCAGTCATCGCCGCATACTCCCAGGAGCATACCTTTGATGCCATCATTCCCATCTCTGCCAGGAATCACGAGGGCTTGGATACCCTGTGGGATGAGGTCAGCAAGCATGCCAAGGAAGGCCCCCAGCTGTTTCCGGATGACATGGTGACCGATCAGCCGGAGCGGCAGATTATGGCTGAAATCATCCGTGAAAAGCTGCTTTGGTGTCTCGACCGGGAAGTGCCCCATGGCACTGCGGTGGAGATCGATAAGTTCTCTGAACGGACAGACAGTGGAATCATTGATCTGGAGGCCACCATCTACTGCGAGAAGCAGAGCCATAAGGGCATTATTATCGGCAAGCAGGGTGCCATGCTGAAAAAAATCAGCACCATGGCCCGGAATGACTGTGAAAAATTTATGGGCACCAAGGTTTATCTCCGTTGCTGGGTAAAGGTGAAGGAAAACTGGCGGGACAGCGATTTCCTGATCCGGAATTTCGGCTACAAGGACCAGTAAGTACCACGTATCTTTCTTTTTCGTGATGCAGACAATAGCCTCGGAGGGATGTTCATGGATAAATCGGAACTTTGGAACCTCTTTCTGGAGACCGGAGCCCCAGAGGCATATCTTCTGTACCGACAAACTGACGAAAATACCGATGGGGCACATTAAGCACCATCGGCCCTACATACAATCCTATGTTTTATACGACAAAAGGGCTCATCCTGCGGGAGAGCACCTACAAAGACAACGACAAAATTTTGTCTATTCTCACCCAGGAGCTGGGGCTTATTACCGCCAAGGCCCGTGGGGTGAAGCGGAAAAATTCCAATCTTCGCAGTGGATGCCAGCTGCTTTGCTACAGCGAGCTGACGCTGTTTGAGAAAAACGGCTACTACACCATCAACGAAGCAGAACCCATTGAGATGTTTATGGGGCTGCGCAATGATATTGAGCTGCTTTCGCTGGGGGCTTACATTGCCCAGATGCTTGAAAATGTATCTGCCCAGGATCAACTGAATCCGGAGCTGCTTTCGCTGGGGCTCAACAGCCTGTATGCACTCCATAGACTGAGCAAGCCCCAGTCTATGGTGAAGGCAGCCTTTGAGCTGCGCTTGCTTGGGCTCAGCGGGTATTTCCCAAATCTGGAGGGCTGTGCCATCTGTGGGGCAGCAGAAGCCCGGCAGTTTTATTTCAGGGAAGGTGTGCTGCTCTGCGATACATGCCGTAAAGTTTCCGGCATGGGAGAAAGCCGCAGGCTCTCAGACGGAGTGCTCCAGGCCATGAGCCACATCCTTCATTGCCCCAAACAGAAGCTGTTTTCGTTCTCTCTGCCGGAGCCCGGCTTGAAGGAGCTGGGGGAGGTAACAGAGCAGTTTCTGGTTACACAGCTGGAGGGGAATTTTTCCGCACTGCAATTTTACAAACGATTATTTATTACCTGTTAGAGGAAAAAACTATGAACGAATTATATCAAAAATCTCTTTCCACCCTGGAACTGCCCAGAGTTTTGGAGATGCTTTCCCAGTTCTGCGTGACAGAGGAGGGCAAAGAGGTAGCTATGAAGCTGGTGCCTACCTCCGACGAGGATGAGGTAAAGAATCTCCTGAAAGAGACCTCCGATGCCTGCCACATGGTGGAGCTGAAGGGCAGTCCGGCGTTTCGGGATGTGAAAAACATCAAAGCTTCCCTGATTCGTGCAGACCGTGGGGGCAGCCTGAACACAATCGAGCTGCTGCGGATCGGCGGTGTGCTGCGGGCTGCCAGAGCTGTTAAAGCCTACGGTGAAGGGGACGGGATCGAAACCGGCTCTCTCGATCACTATTTCTGGGCTCTGACACCAAACCGGTTCTTGGAGGATAAAATCTTCGGTGCCATCATCAGCGAAGAGGAGATCGCAGATTCCGCCAGCCCGGCCCTGAGTGACATTCGCCGTCACATCCGCATCACCAGCAGCAAGGTGCGGGAGAGCCTGCAAAAAATCATTACCTCTCCCAGCTACAGCAAGTATCTCCGGGAGCCCATTATTACCATGCGAGGGGACCGATATGTGGTTCCTGTCCGCAGTGAGTTTAAAAATGCCATTCCCGGCATGGTGCACGATGTGTCCTCCAGCGGCGGCACCTTCTTTGTGGAGCCTATGCAGGCGGTAAATGCCAACAATGAGCTTCGGGAACTGCTGATTAAAGAAAAAAAGGAAATAGAGCGCATTTTGGCAGAGCTGTCCGCAGATGTGGCGGCACACAGAGAGCAGATTTCTGGCAGCTACGATCAGTTAGTTGCCCTCGATGTGATTTTCGGAAAATCCCGGCTCAGCTATGCCATGAAGGCGATGGAGCCGGCGGTAAACTCACAGGGAAGGATTCGCCTAAACCGTGCCCGGCATCCTCTGATCGACAAAAACACGGTGGTTCCCATTACGGTGTACCTGGGGGAGGAATTTGATACTCTGGTCATCACGGGCCCCAACACCGGCGGCAAAACAGTTACCCTGAAAACACTGGGACTGCTTACCTTAATGGCAGAATGCGGCCTTCATATTCCTGTATCCGACAACAGCACCATCTCTACATTTGAGACTGTTTACGCCGACATCGGTGATGAGCAGAGCATTGAGCAGTCCCTGTCTACCTTCTCATCTCACATGAAAAATATCGTGGAGATCACCGGCCAGTGCGACGACCGCACCTTGATTCTCTTCGACGAATTGGGGGCTGGTACGGATCCCGCCGAAGGTGCTGCGCTGGCAGTGGCGGTCATCGAATTCTGCCGAAAGCTGGGGGCTAAGGTCTGTGCTACCACTCACTATGGAGAGATGAAGCTTTACGCCATGCGGACAGAGGGGGTCATCAACGCCTCCTGCGAGTTTGACGTGGAGACCCTGCGGCCCACCTATCGGCTTCTCATCGGCATTCCCGGCAAGTCCAACGCCTTTGCCATCTCCAAGCGTTTGGGGCTCAGTGATCTGATTATTGATGATGCCAGAAGCTTGGTCAGTGAAAACGATGTAAACTTCGAGGATGTGCTGTCTCAGCTGGAAGCCCAGCGTCAGGCCATGGAGCAGGCCCGTATTCAGGCTGAGCAGCTGAAGCTGGAGGTGGAAAAGACCAAAAAGCAGTCCGAGGAATACAATCAGGAGATCAAAAAAGAGCGAGATAAAGCGGTTGCAAAGGCACGAAAAGAGGCCCAGATGATTATTGACGATGCCCGCCGTTCTGTGAACATTGCCATGGACGAGATCAAGCAGATGAAGAAGCAGCTAAAGGATGCCGGTGCAGTGGAGGACTTTAACCAGCGTCAGGCTGAGCTGCGCCGGGGACTGAATTCCGCCGAGGATAAGCTCAACGAAAACAAGCCAAAAACCGAGGTGAAAAAGTCTGCCCGTCCCGCCCGCCAGGGAGACACGGTGGAGCTGCTGAAGCTGGGAACCCGAGCCACCGTGCTTCAGGTCAATAAAGATGGCACGCTGCAAATTCAGGCCGGTATTATGAAGCTGAATGTGAAGCAAAGTGAAGTATATGTCCTGCCGGAGCAGGAGGGAGAGGCCACTGTGAAGAAATTCGTGGAGAAGGCCAATCGGCAGCTCCGCAGTATTCAGGCTCCTTCGGAGCTGGATCTCCGGGGCATGAGTGCAGATGAGGCCATCAATGTGCTGGATAATTATATTGACAGCGCCCTGATGTCCAAGCTTCCCTCTGTGCGGATCATCCATGGTAAGGGCACAGGTGTGCTTCGTAAGGCGGTTCAGCAGCATTTAAAGCGCCATAAACGTATCAAAACCGTTCGACTGGGCGTCTATGGCGAGGGCGAAGACGGTGTAACCATAGCAGAGCTGGACACTTGAGGCACAATTTGTAACAAAATCACCGTAAAATCTTAAAAATTCAGGGTGCAAATCATTGACGATTGGCCCAATCGATGCTAGAATATAGATATCCGGCAGCAATGCCCAAAGACAGGAGTGAGTACATCATGTATACAAAAAATGCTGTTGTCAATAATCAGGTAGGCCTTCATGCCCGTCCTGCAACCTTTTTTATTCAGAAGGCCAACGAGTTTAAGTGCTCCATTTGGGTCGAAGTAGAAGAGCGCCGTGTCAACGCTAAGAGCCTTTTGGGGGTTCTTTCCCTGGGAATCGTTAAGGGAACAGAAATCACCCTCATCGCCAATGGTTCCGATGAGGAAGAGGCTGTTGAAGCGCTGGCCGCCCTGCTGGCTTCTGATTTTGGCAAGTAATTTTTTGTCTGCCCCATGGCCC
>CAZFXB010000117.1:0-7038 GCA_964522835.1 uncultured Oscillospiraceae bacterium | reverse complement strand
TCAGCATGAAGACCGGGGGTAATATGCAGCAGTTCCGTGGTTCCTCCGGACAGATGCCAGCCTAAAAACTCCCGCTCCATTAGCTCCATACAGCCGCCGCTCCAGAGGATAGCAGCCAGGTGCCCCTGCTGGTGGGAGAAGGCATAGAACGGAACCCCCAGGGTCTGGGCTAAAACTCGCCCCTGGGATTCTCCCGCCAAAAACACAGGCATATAGCTCCCCTCCACTGCCCGGGGCCGGGTACTGGCTCCCACCGCAGATATACGGGAAAGGGCACCTCCGGCCAAAGCCGCCTCTACAATCTCAGGCAGCCGCTTCACGTGCTGAAACAGGGCATCGCTCTGCCGCAATCCCAGCTCCCCCGGCTTCACCGTCAAAAGCTTGCCGGCATTGTGCCCCTGTTCTCCGTCAAACCAGGCGCAGGAGGTGGTATAGTTGCTGGTGTCAAATCCCAGTGCTGTCATGCCTGGCTTCTTGCAAAGGAGCCCAGGATGCCATTGATGAAGGACACCTTGTCCTCCTCCTCGTAGCGGCGGGCAATTTCCACAGCCTCGTTGATGACTGCACCGGTGGGGGCATCCTCCACATAGAGGATCTCATAAATAGAAAGCCGCAGCACTGCCAGAGACACCTTGGAGATCCGGCTTACCTTCCAGCCCACAGCATAAGTTTCGATGATGGCATCGATCTCCTGCTTCTTCACATATACACCCCGGAGGCAGTCCTCGATGTACTTCAGCTGCTTCTGATTAGGCTTCTCCTGGTAGAGATCAGACTCCTCCGCCAAACGGGGATAATAGTTCTCTTCAAAGACCTTCATCATAATCTCTTCCGGGAGCTCGTCGTGGTACTCCATTTCATAGATCAGGTGCATGGCAATTTCTCTGGCTGTTGTTCTAGTCATAATGATTCCTCCCAAATAAGGAAATTTTTCTTTTCTACATAGTTCTTCAACCTATATTGTACCCGATAATGGCACAAAAAGAAAGCATAAATTCGAAAATTTATAGAAAAAGGGCGAAGTCTCCATCCTTCGCCCTTTTTCTCAGCTCTTTTTCTTTTTTCGCTCGATCATACCATGGAGGCAGGAAAGCGCATCCGCAAGTCCTCCCAGCCGATCTATCAGCCCAATACTGACTGCCATTTCTCCATAGACCACACTGCCCACATCTTGAGCCAGCTCATCCTTTTTCAGCATAAGCCGGGTAAACTCCTCCCGCTTCACTTTGGAGTTTTTACACACAAATTCCGTAATCTGATCCTGAATCCGCTGGAAATAGTCATAGGTCTGTGGTGCCCCAATGACGGTACCGCTGATTCGCACAGGATGGATGGTCATGGAGGCTGTGGGCACAATAAAGGATTTTCTGGCGCACACTGCCAGGGGCACCCCAATGGAATGGCCTCCCCCAAGCACCAGCGACACCGTTGGCTTTTTCATTCCGGCAATCAGCTCTGCAATGGCAAGGCCCGCCTCTATATCTCCCCCCACAGTATTGAGAAGAATCAGCAGGCCATCGATTTCTTCGCTCTCTTCAATGGCTGCGATTTGAGGGATTACATGCTCATATTTTGTGGTCTTTGTGTTTTCCGGCAGGATCTGATGGCCCTCGATCTGCCCGATGATGGTAAGGCAGTGGATATTGCTGCTGGGGGTCATAACTGTCCCACCACCAAACTCCAGAAGCTGCTCCCGGCTTTCCTGCATCTGCTCCGCTTTGCTGTCTGACATTGGTTCTCCCGCTTTCTTTTTTCTCAGTATGCCCCGGAAGCAAGGTTTCATACATTTCACTGGTCAAGGGTCCAGAAATATGTTAAAATATCAGCGGGAGGTGCTGTTATGGAAAATATACCGGAGGAAATCGTCTTTGACATCAATAAGGATCCCTATAACTATGTGATGAAGGTGGTCTTTGGTCGATGGAAGCCCTTTATTCTCCAGGCCATGGACACAGATGAGGTGACAAATTTCTCCCGCTTCTGCAAGCAGCTGCCCATTACCCAGAAGGTACTGACCCAGAATCTAAAGGCGCTGGAGCAGGACGGCTTAATATCCCGCACAGTGATCCCGGATACCCCCCCTAAAACAGAGTACCGGCTTACGGAGCGGGGCAAATCCCTGATTCCCCTTTTGGACGCTGTCTATGACTGGGGCTGGCACGTGATGCAGGAGGAACATATTCCCATCGATGCCCTGGGCGAAATGTGGCACGGCTACCGGGAAAAGCAGGATGATGTGATGTACCACCCCTTTCAGAAGCCTCGAAAGAGCACAGACAAATAGCTTCATTTTATACGATTTTTTATATAAAAAATCGTAATATAATGTTTTTTAGTAGAAAAAAATTCGAAAAAACATTTGAAATTATTTTTTCAATTTGATAAAATAAATATGTATCCAATGGGATGCCACGGGAGTGCATAAATGCTTATCATCTCTCTGATTTAAGGGCCACAGGCCCGAGGGAGGTGAACCCTTTGAAGCATGTAAAAGCAGCCTGCATTTTTCAAACTCTGGTTTTCGCCCAGAAGGAGGACTGCGGTCTTTCCCGGGAGCAGCAGCTGAAAATGAACCAGGAAGAAGTGGCCCGTTATAAGGCCTCCCTGGATAGAAGCCGCACCCGGTATCAGATCACCGAGGAAACGGAGCAGGCCGATGGTTCTGTGCTGGTTCGGGTGAGAAAGCAGTATAACGACAAAGCTGATGTCATTGAATATTTTGCATAATTTTAGCAGCTGCCTTCCTTCGGGAAGGCAGCTGCTTTTCTATACGATATACTGTAATGTATCCACCAGACATCCATGCTCATAATACAGTCTGGGTACCCGTTTGTTGATGCCGCAGACCAGCTCATAGGATATGGTTCCCAGCTGATCCGCCCAGTCATCCCAGGTGTTTTCCAAAAGTCCATCCCGTCCGATGACTGTCACGGTATCCCCCACCTGAGCCTCCGGCACATCGGAGATATCCACCATGCACATATCCATGCAGATTCTGCCCACCACAGGCACAGCCTTTCCATGGAGCAGGAAATGTACATTTCCCGAAAGTCTTCTGGGCAGGCCGTCGGCATATCCAATGGGACAAACGGCGATCTTTCTTGGTTCAGGGGTCTCATAGGTTCGGCCATAGCTGACGGTGATCCCTCCGTCAAAATCCCGAATGGCTGCAACCGTGGTTTTCAGACTCATAAGGGGCTTTAGATCTGCCATCCCTTTAAGATCGCCGGAGGGATCCAGACCATAGGTGGCAATTCCGGGGCGAATCATATCGTGATGAAACTGAGGATAAGCAATAGACGCACCACTGTTGGCACAATGGACAATCTCCGGCCGGATTCCCCGCTTCTCCAATTCCTCCACCACATTCATAAAGCGATCATGCTGAAGTTGGGTGTAGGCATCCTGGCTGGGCGTATCGGACACTGCAAAATGCATAAACATTCCCTCTGCCTGAAGTCCGGGCAGCTTGCAGACCTGCTCCAGCTGGTTAAGCGTCTCCGGGTGGTCATAGGCAAAGAACCCCAGCCGGGACATTCCTGTATCAATCTTCAGATGCACCTTCAACGTCTCACCAGTCCCGGCCAAGCTTTGGGACAGCGCCTGTCCATACTGGAGAGAATGCACCTCCTGGGTGATATGGAGACGAGCTTCCTGGGGCCCGAACTCCGGCGGGGTATAGCCAAGAATCAGAATGGGCAGTGAAATCCCTTCATTTCGAAGCTGCTTTGCCTCTTCAAAGTTGCTCACTGCCAGATATCCAGCCCCCAGCTTCTCCAGCTTTTTCGCCACCGGGACAGCACCATGCCCATAGGCATCCGCCTTTACCACACCGAGAAACCGGCAATCCCGGGGCAGGTGTTCTGTCAGGGTGCGATAGTTGTGGGCCAGGGCATCCAGATTCACCTCTGCCCAGGTACGTTTTAACAGTTCCATGTTTTTCGCTTCTTTCTTCAGGGATTCAGAGAGAATTCCTTAATCTCACAGGTAATCAGTGTATTCCTTCCATCCGACACCCATGCCTTTTCCGGGACTTGTCCCCGAAAATCTGTGGTCACCGTCAGCTGATCCTGACCATAGCCCAAAAGGTAGGTAACCTGCTCCAGCTCGCCATCCATCCCGGTTTCGGAAATATATCCCTCCTCCCAGGCCTGCGCCAAAATATACGGGGCTGCCATGGGGGATATTTTACGGGAGGTAAACTCCTCCACGCCCAAAACCGTGTCTTCAAATTGAACGGAAGCCTCCTGACCGGAAACAACGGCGGTAATACCTGATGCGTATTCCGGCTCCAGCACCGTCAGGCTTGTCTTCTCCTCTTCGATAAGACAGGCCAGCGTAAACTGTCGAACATAGGTTCCATAATCTGCGGTGACCTGTGTTTCCAGGGTACAGCCCCCGGATTCCGTCATACTTGTCCGGAACAAAACCGGAGTTTGTGCCGAAGTTTTATCTGCTCCGCAGGCACACAGCAAAAGCAGCAGAAGCATTGGTACGGCAATCCTTAGCCGCACAGCAGTGTCCTCCTTTTATTTTAGGATGGCAGACAGGGCTTCTATGATATCCGTGGGCAGCATGGAGCGGATCCCCAGCCTCTGGGCGGCCAGATCCCCGGCCCTTCCGTGAAGCCAGACCGCTGCTGCGGCCGCCTCTGCCGGTTCCATCCCCTGGCCCAGCAGACAAGTCAGTATCCCGGAAAGCACATCTCCGCTTCCGCCGGTGGCCATACCGGGATTCCCCGTGGAGTTGACAAATATCCTGCCATCCGGGGCTGCGGTCACGGTGCGATAGCCCTTGAGTACCACCACAGCGCCGGTCTTCTCTGCCAAAGCTCTGGCTCCGGCCATACGCCCGCCGGAAAGCTGGCCCCCAATTCGGCGGAACTCCCCCTCGTGGGGCGTCAGAACCACCGGCACTGCTGCCCTGTCCAATCTATCTATATGCCCCTCCAGCACATTTATGCCATCTGCATCCAGAACGATGGGGCACTTTGCATGTTCAAGGACAGCATCTACCACAGCTTCTGTATCATAGCATCTTCCCATACCAGGCCCCACCAGCACAGCGTCCTTATCCGGAAGCTGCTCCAGAATATCCTCCACTGCCATTCGGCCAAACCGCCCGTTGCCATTACTGGGCAGCGGGAACACCACCGGCTCATCCAGCTTGGCCGCCAGAATGGGATATACTGCCTCCGGCACCCCAAGATATACAAGACCCGCTCCGGTTCGCAGGGCCCCCTTTGCCGCCAGAGCAGCCGCCCCGGTATACCCCCGGGAACCGCAGAGCATCAGCAACTTACCAAAATCCCCCTTATGGCTCTCCAGCTTGGGCCCAGGCAGCCAGGACAGAACCATATCCTCCGTCACCAATTCTCCGTCAAACTCCACCGTATCCTTCGATACCTGGGGAATGCCGATGTCGTGAACCAGGAGCTTCCCGGTATACTCAGTGCCGGGAGGCAGCAGCTGTCCTGTTTTCGGCAGATTAAAGGTTACCGTCACATCTGCCTTCACAGCCCTCCCCAGGATATTGCCCGTATCCGCAGAAATACCGCTGGAGATATCACAGGCCAGTACAGCTACCCTGCTTTCGTTGATTTTTTCAATCAGCCTCTCATATTTCCCGGAAATGTTTCTGGAGAGACCTGTACCAAACAGCGCATCCACAATAAGAGCGGTGCCGGAAAAATAGTCACAGGATGCGTCATAATCCTCCAGCTTCTCACCCAGAGATTGGAGCCACTGAAGCATCTTCTGGCTGTCCGGGGTCATTTTCTCCCGGGCCCCAACCATAATGCAGGAAACAGGATAGCCTGCCTCTTTTAAATAGCATCCCATGGCAATGCCATCTCCGCCGTTATTTCCGCTGCCGCAGAAAATCACCGTTTTTTCACCAGGCTTCAACATTTTTTCAGCCTGCTCTGCGGCTCCCTTGGCAGCCCGGCGCATCAGGGTATCAGAAGGAATGCCCACCACCGAAATGGCGTGGGCATCCATGTCTTTCATTGCACGGCTTCCTGCAAATTTCATGCTTCCATCCCCTTGATTCGGGAGCGCATATACTTCTGCATGGCCTCCCGGAAGCGCTTGGAGGGCTGGAACACCAGAAATACGTACTTTCCATCCTTGTCCTCATAGATCATAAACCAGCGATTGGCTGCATTTTTGTGGGCAGAGGCATCAATCACAGAGGAAACATTGTATTCCTTGGTCTCACACTCGTACTGGGCGGTATAGGGTGCCATAACCTTGATCTGCTTCTGGTTGATCTCCACCAGGCTCTTCCGCTTCCGCTTTGCCATGATCTTATCCACATCAAAGTCACCGTTGGTGAAGGAATACTCATACTCCACCCCCTGGAACTTGATACCAAGATACACGCCACAGACCAGAATCGCCAGAATCGCCGGGAAAAGGCCGCTTAGAAAAATAAAGGAGACGCCTGCCAGCAAAAATGCCGCCAGCACCATACCGATCATAGCCAAAAGATTCAGCACAGAGTTTCTCCGCACCACAAGCTCCTCAACAAAAGTATCATTATAGTAGTTCATGTTATCCCTCACACAAGTTCATTTTTGTCTAAATCAGACACACTATATTATAATCCATGGAAATACCCCTGACAAGGGCCGAAATCAAAAATAATTGTAAAGGATTTTTCAAAAAACCGGATTTACCCCTTGCAAGAAGTCAAAAACTGTGGTATCATTTTTTCGCATATTTTTATGAGCGATGATCGGGTCGTCCAAAATCCGTTCCATGCTTCAGAGAGGGCGGGGTGCTGTGAGCCGCCTGCATGGGGTTTTGTGGCTTTCCCCCGGGAGCTGCCCTCTGAAACCATAGTAGGATGGGCCGGGTCGTGCCGTTATCCATGTTGAGTGTGCCTTGTCAGAGGCAAATTGCGGGTGGTACCGCGGAAGGAAAGTCTTTCGTCCCCTTTTCGGGCGAGGGACTATTTTTTATTGCAAAAAACTATTTTAGATAAGGAGTCAGGACAATGAAACAGCAGCTTGAAATCATTGAGCAGAAGGCCCTT
>CAZFXB010000116.1:0-7045 GCA_964522835.1 uncultured Oscillospiraceae bacterium | reverse complement strand
AGGCTCTGAACCGTGGGGATCTTTTTGTAGGCGAGGATGAGGGCCAAATCTTTGGTGCCGCCATCATCAATCAAATTCAGGTGGATGTGTATGAAAACGCCCCCTGGGAATACCCCGCAGAGGACAGGGAGGTTATGGTGCTTCACACCCTGGTGATCTCCCCAAAAGCCCCCCGCTGTGGCTACGGAAAAGCCTTTGTCCAGTTCTATCAGGATTGGGCAAGCGAGCATCACTGCCCCTATCTTCGAATTGACACCAACGAAAAAAACACCCGTGCCCGGGCCATGTATCAAAAGCTGGGCTTCCGGGAAATTGGTATTGTTCCCTGTGATTTTAACGGAATCCGCTCCATCAATCTGGTGCTGCTGGAGAAAAAACTATAAAAGTAACCGCCAACGTGCTGCATTGCATCCGTTGGCGGTATTCTTTACATTTTTCCGGTGGAGCCAAATCCACCGGTGCCCCGGTCTGTTTCATCCAGATCTTCTGCCTCTTCATAAGCAACCTGGAGGAAGGGCACAATGGCCATCTGAGCCACCCGTTCAAAGGGGGCTATGGTCCGATCCTCTCCGGAGTGATTGTGCAGACCCACCATAATCTCTCCCCGGTAGTCCGCATCAATAACCCCCACCTTGTTGGCCGGAGCCAGCCCCCGCTTAATGCCAAGAGAGCTCCGTGCAAAAATAAGTCCCACATAGCCCTTGGGAATGGCCACAGCAATCCCAGCAGGAATCATCACTGTCTCCCCTGCCGGAATCACAGTCTCCTTTTCACAGCAGGCATATAGATCTGCGCCTGCGGCATCCTGAGAGCCGTAAACAGGCGCTTTTGCCTCTGGCCGTAGTTTTTTAAACTTCATGGTTCTTCCTCCAAATCATAAAGGACAGCTTTTCCTGCTGCCAGGGTCTTTTTCACATCCAAAACCCGCTGGTTTTCCGACCCACGAAACCGCAGAGAGGGATTCTTCTCCCCCTCGTGGAACTCTCCATCCACCAGGACATCAATATTTTGAAGCAGCTCCATGGTAATTTCACCGGGCCCAAGCCGTCCTGCCAGAATATCCGTTTCCAATGTATAACCGCTGTAGCACCAGATGGTCTTTTCCGGGTAAGCTGCCCGGACTTTTTTCGTAAGTGCCAGCAATTCCTTCTGATTTTCCGGCTCAAAGGGCTCCCCGCCCAGCAGGGTCAGCCCCCGGATATAAGATTTCCCCAAGGCATCGAGAATCTCCTGCTCCACCGCCTCTGTATAGGCCATGCCGTAGGAAAAGCTCCAGGTCTCCGGGTTAAAGCAGCCCTTGCAGTGGTGCCGACAGCCGGAGACAAACAGACTCACCCGAATTCCCGGGCCGTCTGCAATGTCTCTGGGCTTGATCTTTCCATAATTCACAGGTGCATCACCCTCGCTTTGATCTCTTTGGTTTTTCCTTCATTCCAGAAGTTTTCCCCCAGATAGCCGCAGGTACGGCGGGTCACATTCATGGTGTTTCGATCCCTGTTTCCGCAGTTGGGGCACTCCCATTCGTTGTCGTCATTGATGATGATCTCCCCATCAAAGCCGCAGTTCTGGCAGTAGTCGCTCTTTGTGTTAAACTCCGCATACTGGATGTTGTCATAGATATACCGAACCACCTCGGAAAGTGCCGTCAGGTTATGCCGCATGTTGGGGATCTCCACATAGCTGATGGAGCCGCCAGAGGAAATAGCCTGGAACTGGGCTTCAAAATCAAACTTGGAGAAGGCATCGATGTTCTCCCGCACATCCACATGATAGGAGTTGGTGTAATACCCCTTATCTGTTACGTTCTCAATGGTGCCAAACCGCTCCTGATCGATCCGGGCAAACCGGTAACACAGGCTTTCCGCCGGTGTGCCATACAGGGCAAACCCTATGTTGGTCTCCTTCTTCCAGCGGTCGCAGGTGTCTCTAAGATACTGCATCACCCGAACCGCAAACGCTTCTCCCCCAGGCTCTGTATGGCTCACGCCCTTCATCAGCACCGTCAGCTCATAAAGTCCAATATAGCCCAGAGATATGGTAGAGTAGCCACCATAAAGGAACTGGTCAATGGTCTCTCCCTGAGGAAGCCGGGCGATGGCGCCAAACTGCCAATGAAGGGGGCTTACATCGCTCTTGATGCCCTTCAGCGCATTGTGGCGGCACATCAAAGCCTCGAAGCACAGCTCCAGCCGCTGATCCAGCAGCCGCCAGAACGTCTCCTCGTCGCCCTTGGCCAGAATACCGATCTGGGGCAGATTCAGGGACACAACGCCCTGATTGAATCGGCCCTCGAACTTATACTGGCCATTTTCATCCTTCCAGGGTGCCAGGAAGCTGCGGCAGCCCATGGGTGCAAATACATTCCCCTCGTAGTTCTCCTTCATCTTCTTAGCGGAAATATAGTCGGGGTACATCCGCTTGGCAGAGCACTTCACCGCCAGCTGGGTGATGTAATCATACTCCCCGCCCTTGAGACAGTTGTTCTCATCCAGCACATACACCAGCTTGGGGAATGCAGGCGTCACATAGACACCGGATGCGTTTTTGATTCCCTCCAGCCGCTGCCGCAGGATTTCCTCAATAATCAGGGCATTTTCCTTAATGTAAGGATCCCCCTCCTTGAGATAGAGGAACAGGGTCACAAAGGGGCTTTGTCCATTGGTGGTCATCAGGGTGTTGATCTGATACTGAATGGTCTGAACACCGGACTTCAGCTCCGTCCGGAGCCGCTCCTGCACCAGCTTTTCAATGAGATACTCCGGGACATTTTCCCCTTCACACTCAGCGATAATATTTCTGCGGAATTTCTCATAGCTTCTGCGGAGATATTTGCCCAGATGGCTGATATCCACACTCTGGCCGCCATACTGGTTAGAAGCCACATTGGAGATGATCTGGGTCATCACATTACAGGCCACATGGAAGCTTTTCGGAGACTCGATGAGCTTACCATTCATCATGGTGCCATTATCCAGCATGTCCCCGATGTTAATCAGGCAGCAGTTAAAAATAGGCTGAATAAAATAATCTGCATCATGGAAATGGAGCACACCCTCGTCATGGGCCTTGGAGATATGCTCCGGCAGCAGTACCCGCCGGGTCAAATCCCGTGAAACTTCGCCTGCGATGTAGTCCCGCTGGGTAGACGCAATGGTGGTGTTTTTATTGCTGTTTTCCTCTGCCAGCTCCTTATTTGTGTTGTGGATCAGGCTCAGGATACTCTCATCGGTGGTATTCTGTCGCCGTACCAGCGCCCGGTTATAGCGGTAGATAATATAGCTCTTAGCCAGGGTGTATTTGCCCAGCTCCATAAGCTGCTTTTCCACCATGTCCTGAATATCCTCCACCAGGAAACGGCTCCGGTGGCGGCTTTCTATGTATTTTGTAATATTCTCAATCTGTTCTTCTGTAATCCGCTGCTCTTCATCCACGGAGTGGTTGGCCTTCGTAATGGCGGCAACAATCTTGCTTCGGTCAAAAGCAACCGTTTTTCCGTCCCGTTTTACAACTTGCATGTTTCATCCTCCGGTCACATACTCTATATCCATATACATTCCGGGCTACGGCCCCTGAAGCTTCCCTTCTTCAGGCTGCTCCGTAAGCCCTTCCAATCTCTCAGCAGGCACTATTATATCACACGATCTGTGGAATGCAAGAACAAAATCACTACATTTAGTAACAGATTACTCTCACAAACTATATATTGTGGTTTTTTGACAGTTTACGACTTTCTGGCCCACCATCATGGGGTCAGGTTTCCATAACAGACACGCCTTGCAACACAAGCACAAAATACGTTCTTTCCTTTCTTCTCATCCCCCACATTCTGTGGTATAATGATAAAACAGTATGCATAACACGGAGGGGAACATATTATGCTCAGTATTGGCGAAATCCGGAACAACTGCTTTGAATCCACCTATTTCCGTGGCAGAGATTATTTTCAGCAGCACAAGGTGGAAAGCTTCTTCGTTGATTCCGTTTTTCTGGATGACGAACTCTGCACAGAGATCACCGCATCCGTCAGCGGAAGACGGAACCGTACCTACGAAGTTACCATCCTGCTCAACGAAAAGGATCGCATCGAAGATTTTGATTGCGACTGCGAAGCATCTTATTGCTATTGGGGAATGTGCAAGCACTGTGTTGCGGTTGCACTGGCCTATCGGCTCGATTCCACCGAAACCGGAACCGAAACCGACATCCTCACCCTCTCCACAAAGTCCCCCAAAATTCAAGAAACCTCCCATGGGCTGAAAACCCTGATGGATCAATATGCTCAGCTGCGAAAAACAGACCCCCTCCGGGAATTACATGGGACGGTACAACTGGAATGCAGCTTTTCTCAATATAACGACAGGTTTCTGATGGAGTGCAAAATTGGCACCAATCGGATGTACGTGGTGAAAAATCTGGTGAAGCTGGTCTGCGATGTACGAAATGAGAACTATGTGGAGTACGGGGTCAATCTGAAATTTACCCATCGACTCTCTGCATTCACGGAATCTTCCAGACAGCTCTACCAGCTCATTGAACGGGTGATTCTGAATCTTGTCCCCCAATACGACTACCCCGCCTATCACTCCGGCAACAATTACCGATACGTTCCCCTGTATCACGAAAATCTGGAGGACATTTTAATGTTCTTCCAGGGTCAGCGTATCCCCTTTGAATCTGGTTCTGTACACGTTGCCCCCAGCAATCCCCCTGTCCCCCTCCAATTTGAGGAACAGAATGGCGGTGCTCTTCTCACACTGCCGGACCTCCACCTGTTTCAGGGCCGAAATCGAATTTTCCTGATGGATGGTGGCACAATTTGGTGCTGCACGCCGGAGTTCTCCCGGGCTATGTCCCCCCTGTTTTCGCTCCAGAAATCCGTGGATTTCCGGACTCGTACCCCAACAACCTATCTAAGTCAAAAGGACTACACTGCATTCTGCCGTGATATACTTCCCGTCATTCGCCCCTTTGTTACCCTGGAAACTGGTTCTCTCGACCTGGAGGAATATGCCCCCATTGAACCGGATTTTTCCCTCTATTTACGAATGCCGGATCGGGAAACCCTGGAGCTCACCGGTTCCGTCCGTTACCGGGAGCAGTCCTTTGACCTGCTGAAATCCACAGGCACCATGGAGTCTTTCCGAAACCGGGAGGCAGAACAGGAGCTGACGAATCTGCTGGAACAGTATTTCGCCCCCACTATCCACAGCACCTCCGCCGCCACAGCCCTATCGGCACTATCCCAGACCACCACCCCTGAGCAGCCATCCACGCCCCAATTCCTGACGGATCACTGTTTGTGGGCCGCCGAAGGAAGTGATGCCATCTATCAGGTGGTTTTTGAGGGGCTGGACAAATTTTCTCAAAAAGCCCAGCTCTATGTGGACGACACCATTCGTCGAATCATGCACGGGGCTACGCCCACCGTATCTGTGGGCATTGGATACAGCGGAAATCTTCTGAATCTGGACATTCAGGTTGGCGGCATGGAGCCGGAGGAGATTCAAGCTGTGCTATCTGCATATCGCCTCAAAAAGAAATACTACCGCCTCAAATCCGGTGACTTTATGTTTACCGATCAAAGCCCCATTGAGACCCTTGCAGAGCTGTCCGACGGTCTTGGAATCAAGGATAAAGAACTGGCCTCCGGCCAGTTCCAGCGGGAAAGCTATCGTGCCATGTATCTGGACAATGTGCTCAGTAGTTCCCAGGAAACCAAAATACGAAAAAATCAGGGCTTCCGTCAGCTGGTAGACAATATTCAGGACTTCTCCACCGGAGATACGCCGCTGCCTCAAAACTTAAATGCCCAGCTCCGCAGCTATCAGCAGGAGGGCTATCAGTGGCTGTCCACTTTGTACCGCTATGGCTTCGGCGGCATTCTTGCGGATGACATGGGTCTGGGCAAGACCCTACAGCTCGTCACCCTGATGCTCCGTCAGAAAGAGACCTCCGAAAAATTCTCTGCGCTGGTGGTCTGCCCAGCTTCCCTGATTTACAACTGGGAGCGTGAAATCCAAAAATTCGCCCCTGACCTTACCACCCAGGTCATTGCCGGTAGCAAGTCGGAACGAACTGCCCAAATTCAAACGGCACCCCAATTTCATGTCAGCATCACCTCCTATGACCTGCTGAAGCGGAACATTGGAGATTACGAAAACAGCACCTTTGACCTTTGCATTCTGGACGAAGCACAATACATCAAAAACGCAGGCACCCAGGTGGCCAAGGCCGTAAAATCCATCCAAACTGGCCATCGATTCGCATTGACGGGAACCCCCATCGAAAATCGGCTCAGCGATCTGTGGAGCATCTTCGACTTTCTCATGCCGGGATATCTGTACACCTATCAAAAATTCAAGTCCGAGCTGGAAAGCCCCATTATCAAATCCGATGATCCCCAGGCCACAGAGCGGCTTTCCCGCATGGTCACCCCATTTTTGCTCCGCAGAAAGAAAGAGGATGTGCTGAAGGATCTGCCGGAAAAGCTGGAGGAAACCATTTTCGTTTCTATGGTTCCGGAGCAGGAAAAACTGTACCTGGCTCATCTGGGGCGGATGCAAAAGGAATATCAGAACAAGGACGCTCAAGCCATCAAAAAGAGCCAGATACAGATTCTGGCCGAGATCACCCGTCTCCGGCAGCTGTGCTGTGCCCCAGAGCTCTGTTACGAAAACTACACCGGAGGCTCCGGCAAGGTAGATGCCATTCTGGAGCTGCTGGAGAACGCTGTGGACGCAGGTCACAGGGTTCTGGTATTCTCACAGTTTACCGCCCTGCTGGAGCTGCTGATTCAACGCTGGGGCAGCCGTGGCCATCTCTACCTCTCCGGCAAGGACAGCAAGCTCCGTCGGCGGGAGATGGTAGATGCTTTCCAGACAGGCACCGTTCCGGTATTCTTCATCTCCCTGAAGGCCGGCGGTACCGGCCTGAACCTGACGGAGGCAGATACGGTGATCCACTGTGACCCCTGGTGGAACGTGGCCGCCCAAAACCAGGCCACAGATCGGGCCCACCGGATCGGCCAGGATAAAGTGGTCAATGT
>CAZFXB010000115.1:0-7114 GCA_964522835.1 uncultured Oscillospiraceae bacterium | reverse complement strand
TGGCTCTGCCAGCGACATAACCATCAGCGGCGGTTCTGTCAAAGCAATAGCTGGAACACGTGCTAACGCCATTGGCGGTGGGGATAGCGGAGGCGGCCCTGTAACTCCCCAAAACAAGGTCACTGGCGGCGAGAATGTTTACCTCCTGAAAATCACTAATCCTGACTCCAAAACAGTATTCATTGATGGAACTGCGTATAATCCTGTTAACCACAAGGTGGCAGACAGCACGGATACCAATCTCTACGCCTATCTGACCGGGAAAACCCACATTGTCAAGATTGGGGACGATGAGACCCACTATCACTTCGCCAACGGTGGGTTCACCGAGGCCACGTTCAGTACCGCTTACGAACATGATGGTAATAACCACTGGCATACCTGTACCACCGGGGGCTGTGAGATTACACATCCTGTGGCCCACAGGGACGAGAAGGCCAAGGATCACCAGTGTGATGACTGCGGAGCAACAATTTCCTCTTGTAGTGGTGGAACAGCCACCTGTAAGGCTAAAGCGATTTGCACTTACTGCGGTAAGCCCTACGGTGAAGTGGACGAGAATAATCATGTCGGTGGTACGGAAGTACGAAATGACAAAGCTGCAAACTGCACCGAGGACGGTTACACCGGAGATACTTATTGCAAGGGCTGTGAAACAAAGCTGTACGATGGAGCACCGATTACAAAATTAAATCACATTGACGCAGATAAGAACCATGTGTGTGACCGTGAAAGCTGCAAAGCAACAATTTCCACTTGCAGTGGTGGAACAGCTACCTGCAAGGACAAAGCAGTTTGTGAATACTGTGGTGAGCCCTACGGCGAAAAGAATCCGGAGAACCACACCGGACAGCAGGACTGGATTCGGGAAGAAACCACCCATCAGAAGATTTGGAATTGCTGCAATACGCCCATTGCGGAGGAAACTGACCACGACTGGGACGAGGGCGTTTGCCAGGACTGCGGCTACGGCTGCCAGCACACCGGCGGCCAGGCTACCTGCCATACCAAGGCCATCTGTGAAATCTGCGGTCAGCCCTATGGGGACTTTGACCCGGATCACCACGACGGCGGCACAGAGCGGCGGAATGATAAGGCTGCAACCTGTACAGAAACGGGCTACACCGGAGACACCCACTGCAAGGGCTGCCAGGTGAAGCTGGAGACAGGCCAGGAAATCAATGCTTTGGGCCACACCGGCGGTCAGGCCACCTGCGAGAGCCTGGCAGTGTGCCAGGTCTGCGGAAATCCCTATGACGAAAAGGATCCGGAGAACCATACCGGAGCAAAGCAGTGGACAAAGACGGAAACGACCCACAAGGAAGCCTGGAGCTGCTGCGATCTTGTAACGGTGGAGGAGGAAGCACATACCTTTGAGAAGGATGTGTGTACGGTCTGCGGCCAGGAAAAGCAGTGTGCAGGCAGCCATTATTCCGATTTGGATGCTGAGAGCTGGTATCACGATGATGTGGACTATGTGATTGAAAAGGGACTGATGATCGGCTATAAGGACGGCACCTTTAAGCCCTGCGAAGAAATGACCCGGGCCGAGCTGGTTCAGGTTCTGTACAACTGGGCCGGAAAGCCGGATGTAAGCATCACCCGCCAGTTCAGCGATGTGGAAGAAACGAATTGGTATGCCAGAGCGGTATCCTGGGCTGTGGAGCAGGGCATTGTTAAGGGCATGGGCGATGGAACCTTTGCACCGGACAGGGCCGTGACCCGAGAGGAGCTGGCTGCTATGCTTTACCGCAAGGCGGGCGAGCCGGAAACCGAGGGCGCCCTGGATCAGTTCAGCGACAGTGCAGATGCCATGAACTATGCAGTTCCTGCGCTGAAGTGGGCTGTGGAACAGGGAATCCTCAAGGGCGACAAGAAAAATGAAGCAGGCCAGATTCTGCTTCGGCCCAAGGACGGGGCCAAGCGCTGCGAAGTGGCGGCTATGCTCCATCGGTATATTGGATAAATAAACAATCCCTTGCCGGGTGCTGCCCGGCAAGGGATTTATAATCGGAAGGATAGGTCAGAAAATGGTCAGATTTCCGGGGCAATATAGCCCTTTTGGTAGAGTGCTGTGAAGATTTGGTCCAGAATCTGGTCGGACTCTGCACGGATGGTGTGATAGTGGTAGCCTCCGGTGATGTTCATCAGCTCGGTGGACTTGCCGGTGCGAACCCCCTCAAGAAACTGCTGTATGTGAAGGGGCGAGGAGATGTTCAGCCTGGCCAGCACCTTGCCGTAGACCTTGTGCCAGACAAATACATCCACCACCGTACCACCCATGCCAACAATCAGCCGGAGCTCGTCCTCGGTCTGCTCGGTGGTGTGGTGCATTTTGAAGACACGCTCCTTCAGCGGGGAGCCCTGGATGATATAGCCGCTGTGGGTGGAGAGAATTTCATAGCCTGATGCCTTCAGCAGGGAAATATCCTGGACGATGATCTGTCGGGACACACCGAATTTTTCTGACAGGGTGCTGCCGGAAATGGCCCCCTGCTCTGCCAGAAGAAGCTGGGCAATGGCGTTTCTTCGTTCGGCTGCCTTCATAACCGCCCTCCTTTACACTGGATGAAGATTTTTCAGAGAAAGATCCAAAATGGGAGCGGAATGGGTCAGTGCTCCGCTCGAAATATAGTTTACACCAATGTCCACCAGTTTTGCAACATTTTCTTTTGTCACATTGCCGCTGCATTCCGTTTCTGCCCGTCCGGCGGTGCGTTTTACAGCCTCCCGCATGTTTTCTACAGACATATTGTCCAGCATAATGATATCTGCGCCGGCCTCCAGTGCGTCATCCAGCATTTGCAGGTTCTCCACTTCGATTTCAATTTTGCGGACAAAGGGGGCATAGGCCCTGGCCATTTCTATGGCCTGCTTTACGCCCCCGGCGGCGCCGATATGGTTGTCCTTCAAAAGAATGCCGTCGCTGAGATTGTAGCGGTGGTTGCAGCCCCCGCCCACCTTGACGGCGTACTTCTCAAAGATTCGCATATTGGGGGTGGTTTTTCTGGTATCCAGCAGCCGGGTACCGGTGCCCTCCAGCAGGTCCGCAATGGCCCGGGTGTAGGTGGCGATACCGCTCATGCGCTGGAGATAGTTGAGGGCAGTCCGCTCGCCTGACAAAAGCACCCGGATATCCCCCCGAACCAGACCCAAAAGCTGACCCTTTGTGACCCGATCTCCGTCCTGGCAGGTAAATGTGACCTCAGTTTTCTCATCCAAAATCTGAAAGACCCGCTGGAAAACCGGGAGCCCCGCAATCACCCCGTCCTCTTTGCAGATGAGCTGAACCTCTCCCAGTTGATAGTGGGGCATGACAGAGCAGGTGGTTATATCTTCGCTGGTGATGTCCTCTTTCAGGGCAAGCCGGATCAGGTCATCGGCGTTTAGCTTCATGGCGATATCATTCATGGCTGTTCTTCTCCTTTTCGATGGCAGTGAGCACCAGCTGGCGGTAGGCTTCAGGGCTGTATGTGCCCATGTTGGCGGATATGGGGCTGTCCAGCGGTTCGTAGTGCTCCGTTATGTGCTGTGCAGCCCGCTTGGCAAAGACCAGACTCTCCAGCAGGGAATTGCTGGCAAGTCTGTTTTTTCCGTGAACCCCATTGCAGGCGGTTTCTCCGGCGGCATAGAGCCGATCCATGGTGGTGTGGCTGTTGGAGTCCACATAAATGCCGCCCATAAAATAGTGCTGTGCAGGCACCACGGGGATGGGCTGCCGGGTGGCATCGTAGCCCTCCTCCAAACAGCGACGGTAGATGTTGGGGAAGTGGTTTTTGATTTCGACTTCCGGAATTTTCTCCATGGAGAGCCATACATGGTCGGTGCCTTCCTTTTTCATCTCCGCATAAATGGCGTTTGCTACCACATCCCGGGGCAGCAGCTCGTTGACAAAACGCTCACCCTTGCTGTTGAGCAGAATGGCACCCTCACCCCGGACGGATTCGGAAATCAGAAAATCCCGGCCCCCACGGCTGGAATACAGGGTGGTGGGGTGGATCTGGATGTAATCCAGGTTTTTCAGCCGGATATTATGCTTCAGGGCCAGCGCCAAAGCGTCGCCGGTGAGATGGGGGAAGTTGGTGGAATGGGGAAACAGACCGCCGATGCCCCCTGTAGCCAGCATGGTATAGTCCGCAGAAATGGGCACAAGGCTTCCCTCTGGATCCTCGGCCACAACGCCGCCGCAAAGATTATCCCGGCAAATGAGATCCACCATGGTCCAGTGCTCTAAAATGGTAATATTCTTCCGGCTTTTTGTGGCTGAGAGCAGGTGGGAGGTGATTTCCTTTCCGGTCTCGTCCTGATGAAACAGAATTCGGGGTTTGGCGTGGGCACCCTCCCGGGTGTAGGCGAAATCATCGCCGTCCTTTTCAAATGCCACACCAAACTCCACAAGATCGGAGATTATCTCCCGGGAGGAGCGGATCATAATATCCACAGACTCCGGTGTGTTTTCATAGTGGCCCGCCTTCATGGTGTCCTCGTAGAAGGAGTCGTAGTCCTTTTCATCCCGAAGGACGCAGATGCCGCCCTGGGCCAGGAAGCTGTCGCTCTCTTCAGCGGCAGCTTTGGTGATGATGGTGATCTGCCTGTCCTGGGGCAGATTCAGGCCGCAGTACAGCCCTGCGGCCCCGGAGCCCACAATCAAAATATCTGTTTTCATCATTTTTCTGCCAGCTCCAACATTTTATTCAGGGGGAGAAGGGCGGCGGCCCCCAGAGCCTCATCCACAAAGATCTCCTTGTCCTCCTTTTGCAGCACGGAAAGCACCCCCTCCAGGGTGTTTTTCTTCATGTCCATGCAGCATGGCCGGGGTGCGGGGTAGTAAAAGGTCTTTTCCGGGTTGTCCAGCGCCAGCTGTTGGGTCACCCCATCCTCGGTGCAGATGATGAACGCTGCATCTGGGCTGTTTTTGGCATAGCTGATAATTCCGGCGGTGCTGCCGATGTAATCGGATTTTTCCAGTACTTCGGCGGGGCACTCCGGATGGGCGAGCACCTTTACCCCGGGATGCAGCGCCTTTGCGTCATCCACCTGCGCCCCGGTGATGGCAGCGTGAACCGGGCAGCAGCCATCATTGAGAATAATATTTTTTTCCGGCACCTGCTGGGCCACGAAACGGCCCAGATTCTGATCGGGAATGAAGAAAATGTTCTGATTGGGCAGATTCCGGACGATTTTTACCGCATTGGAGGATGTGACGCACACATCACTCTGGCTTTTCAGCAGTGCGGTGGAGTTGATATAGCATACTACAGCCAGATCCGGGCACTTCTGGCGCATTTCCTGAATGATTCCCGGTTTTACCATGTGGGCCATGGCACAGTCGGCGGTGAGATCCGGCATCAGCACCTTCTTTCCTGGATTTAACAGCTTGGCACTCTCGCCCATGAACTGAACGCCACAGAACACAATGATATCTCCGGTGCTGGCTCTGGCGGCCTTGGCCAGCGCAAAGGAATCGCCCACGTGATCTGCAATCTCCTGTACCTCCGGAGGTGCATAGTAGTGGGCCAGGATCACAGCATTTTTCTCTTTTTTGAGTTGGATGATTTGATTCTTCATAGATACCTTCCCTTGTTTTAACGATTCGCACGGGGAAGAGTATACTACGAAACTTTACATCTGTCAACTTAACTGTAAAGTTTTTGGCGGATGTATAAAAATGCCGGAGTGCAGCTGCACTCCGGCTGGGGATTTGTTATAAAAATTACACGTTGAACAGGAAGTTTACCACATCGCCGTCCTGCATGACATACTCCTTGCCCTCGGAACGAACCAGACCCTTGGCCCGGGCGTTTGCCAGGGTGCCGTTCTCCTTCAGATCCTGATAGGAGATGACCTCGGCCCGGATAAAGCCACGCTCAAAGTCAGAGTGGATCTTGCCTGCGGCCTGGGGGGCCTTGGTGCCCTTCTTAATGGTCCAGGCACGGCACTCGTCGGGGCCGGCGGTGAGGAAGCTCATGAGACCCAGCAGGTCGTAGGAGCATTTGATAAGCTTATCGAGACCGCTTTCGGAGATGCCCAGCTCCTCCATGAACTCCTGCTTTTCTTCGTCGGTGTCCAGCTCGGCAATATCGGCCTCCAGCTTGGCGCAGATGGGTAGCACCTGGGCATTTTCGCTCTGGGCCAGGGCAGCTACCTTGTTGTAGTGGGGGTTAGAGGTGGGATCTGCTACCTCGTCCTCGCCCAGGTTGGCAGCGTAGATGACAGACTTCAGACTCAGCAGGTCGGAGGTTTGAAGCACAGCCATCTCCTCCTCAGAGCACTCATAGGTGCGGGCGGTTTTGCCCTCGTTCAGATGCTCCAGCAGGCCCTCGAAGATTTCAGCCTCCTGGAGGTACTTCTTGTCGCCCTTGGCGGCCTTCTTTGCCTTGTCGATCCGGCGTTCCACCATCTCCATGTCGGCCATGACCAGCTCCAGATTGATGATGTCAATGTCCCGGAGGGGGTCGGTGCTGCCTTCTACATGGGTGATGTTGCTGTCCTCAAAGCACCGTACCACATGTACGATGGCATCGGTGGAGCGGATGTTGGACAGAAACTTGTTGCCCAGACCTTCGCCCTTGGAGGCACCCTTTACCAGACCTGCAATATCTACAAACTCAATGACCGCAGGGGTGAACTTCTTGGGGCTGTACATATCCCGGAGGCCCTCCAGTCGCTCGTCAGGAACGGTGACCACGCCCACATTGGGATCGATGGTACAGAAGGGGTAGTTGGCAGCCTCTGCCCCTGCGTTGGTGATGGCATTAAACAGGGTGCTCTTGCCTACGTTGGGAAGTCCCACGATACCTAATTTCATGTTTCTCTATATCTCCTTTATTTTCAATACTTTTCTCGATTAAATGCACTGCTGCACCGATATGAATTGACGGTGAAAAGTCAAGTGTCAGGGAAATTATTCCCTGGGTCACCTGTCCTTATAAGAACAAAAGGACACAACAATACATGATAATTTTAGCAGATGTTCTCTCGTTTCTCAAGCGTTATTTCGTGAAAGTAGGTATCAGCATATGATTTCTCTGTGTGCTATAGAAAGAGAAACACGCTATGCGTTATACACATCACCGAGATCTGGCTGCTGTTACAAGATGGGTCGGGCTCAAAT
>CAZFXB010000114.1:0-7233 GCA_964522835.1 uncultured Oscillospiraceae bacterium | reverse complement strand
ACCATGCTGTCGCCGGTGACAGTCCAGACAGAGGAAGCGTCCATATAGAGGTCGCAGCCCCGGTCGCCATTGTCCTCACGGCTGAAGATGGCACCGTTCAGCGTGGAGCCCTCGGTCATAAATACGCCCAGATAGCTCCAGGTGTCATAGACAATGTTGCCGTCCATATCCTGATCGATGGTATAGAGCACGCACTCAGAGCCGTTGGCACCGGCAGTGCCCCAGCCACGCTCGTTGGTGTTGCAGGCGCACAGCAGGAAGGTCTCCATGCCCTCGGGATAAACCATCTCCACATCAGACAGGGAAATGTAGCAGTAGGTGTTGGTGGTGTAGAACATCTTGGCGTTGCCGTTTTCGGAAACGTTGTTGGCCTTCAGCACGCCGCCCACCATGGTGCAGTAGGTGGTACCCTCTTCGGAGTCGCCGGACATGGACTGGTAGACCATGACATTGGAGTTCTCGTCGTCGTCAGAGGCGGTGTAGTTGCCCTCCAGGTAGCAGTTGTACATGTGGAAGGGGTTTCTGCCCTCAAAGCAGATGGCCTGGGCGTTGTTTGCCTGCATGGTGGCGTTGGAAACGGTGATATCTGCCACGCAGTAAACTGCGGGGGAGCCGGTGCCCAGGGAGCCGTTGGAGATATAGGTGCCCCCGTTGACGGTCATCAGGCCGGAGCCACGGTCGGAACGAATGGCAGCGGAGGAGCCGCCCTCGGTGGTAACGGTGCAGTTCTCTGCATGAAGGGTACCGCCGCCTGCGACCATGATGCCGCCTGCGCCGCCGGCACCGGTGGTGGTAACGGTGGCATCCTTCATCGTAATGGTGGAATCACCGTAGGCAAAGACACCGTTGGCACCCTTGGCTGCGGTTTCGACCTTGCCGCCTACAATGTTCAGCTCAGCGGGAGTGGTTTCGTCTTCGGAGTATGCCAACACGCCGGAGTTGACACCGTAGAAGCTGCCGTCATCGCCGGTCATATCGCCGGCAGTTTTGGTCACGGTGGAGTCGGTGATGGTGGCGGTAACCCCGGGGCCTACCCGGAGCGCTACCTCGGTTTCACCGGTGGAATCGGCGAAGGTTTCGCCGGTGTAGTCGCCGGCCTCCAGATCGGTAACAGCATCGCCGGTATAGAAGGTCATGGAACCGCCGCCGGGAGGGGGTGGGGGAACGCTGCCGCCTCCGCCGAAGCCACCGGGAGGTGCGTCCATGGCCATAACCGTGGTGCTCAGGAGCAGGGCTGCAGCCAGAGACAGGGCCGCCTGTTTTTTGAAGCGTAAAATTTTCATTCTGATTCCTTCCTTTCCATGGGAATAGGGCTATTGTACAGTGAAATGGCCAAAAAGTCACCGATAATTTTGCAAATCCACCAAATAGAACGAATGGGGTGCATTTTGTAGCTTGGAAAGAATCACTCCCCAAAGGCCGAAAGTTGTGGTATAATAAAGAAAAGCGCATGGGAGGCGATCTTTATGGAATCAAAAGCAGAGAACATTGTGCAGAACATTGGAGCCATTGCAGAAACCGTTTCGATTTTTTATAACAGTATCTCGAAGCAGGTGCCGAAGGATGTGGCGCTGGTACTGACCCAGCATTTTATGGATCTGACCATCAATCATCGGCCTGCGACAGGCGTGGTACTCAGTAAGAACGTGGCCTCGGCCATTGCGGCAGTTCAGGCCGCTGAGGCCAAACGGAGAGCTGAACAGAAAAAGCAGCAGGAAGCACAGGAAAAAGCGAAAGAAAAAGAAGCGGAGCCTCAGACACAGCAAACGCCGGAGGAGTCCCAGGAAGAATAATTTGTATTTGTCCATCGAATTTACAAATTGTCCATATTTCCGTTAAATTTCCGCCATAAGTGTCCAGTATCATAAAACCATCAAATGAAGCGAAAGCTTCTTTGATACCCTTCCTTTTTCTCCTCTTTTTTTACTCCTTACATTTTCCTCAAATGAAACGGCTGCGGACGAAGTTATTTCGTCCGCAGTCGTTTGGTATATGCAAAAAATTCCAGGATTCTTCTGGGTAAAATCAGAAGACCGGGATACACTAGCAATGATGAAATATTAGGAGGAGAAGAACCATGAAATTTCATAAATTTTTGCTTCTGGCGGCGGCACTGGTGCTGATTTTGTGCCTGGCTGGCTGCGGCGGCACGGAGACCACTGCGCCGGAGGGGACGGCTTCGCCTTCGCCCTCGGCTGAGACCACCACCATTCCTACAGAGACGGCCACACCGGGCAGCGTTACCGAGGAGGATTCCAATCCCGGTGATGTGACGGATCCGGACAACAGCGTAATGCCTGGAGAGAATCATCCGGATTCTGCCATGGGCTCTGCCCAGGACGGAAGTGCAGCGGAGCAGGAGGGCTCTTCTGCCGGAGATGACCTTCGCCGGGCCGGGGATGATCTGGAGGATGCCGCCAGAAACACGGTTCACAGCGTGGAAGATGGCATCGAGGATATGGGCAGATAAAAAGGGGAAGCGCTGCAAATGAGAATTTTGCAGCGCTTCCTTTTTGTATAAAACGAAAGACACGCAAGCAGGTGACCGGCCCGCTGCGTGTCTTATCAGGAAGAAGGAGAAATGAAAAAGAATTGTTATGCCCTTATCATACAGGGATAATATTACGGAAACCACCAAACTTATATGTATTTTTTGTGAAGTTTCCCGTAATACTTGCGTAACAACTCTTTTAGCCCAGAATTTTTGCCACAATACTCTGGAGCAGAAGGGAAATGGGGCCGGAAAAGGTCTCATCTGGGAAGAATTCCGTGTTTTTAAGCAGGGCAGAGATCATCACCAGTGTGAAGGCTCCGCTGATACAGCCCACAACGCCCCCGCCCAGGTGGTTCAGGGTGTGGATGACGGGAAGCCGATCCACCGCATTAAATCCCAGCTCGACAGACCGGAGCAGCAGATAGAGAATCAGAAATGCTGCCAGAAATACCAGCGTTCCCGCAAAGGCATTTACCAGAGATTCGGCCAATGCCTGGGCTGCGGAAGCCACCAGGGGGGCGGCTGCGCTTTCTACTGCGTTCTCAATGGCTTGATCCAGATCCAGTCCCAGAATTTGAGAAATGCCGCCGATTTGGGTGCCTATGCTGCTGCCGGATTCTGAAAGGGCATTCCCGGCGGATTCCGCTACGACGGTCTCTAGATTCTGGGATATAATGGCTGTGACTTGCGGGGTGAGCTGGGCGGCGATCCTGGGGGTCAGAATCTCCTGGGCCGCAGAGGCACCCAAACAGGAAATAATCAGGATCAGCAGAGAGCATAGGGATAAAATCAGCCCCCGCCGATAGCCGGAGAGAATAAAAACAATAAGGACAAGAAGCAAAATAAGATCGACTGTCATGGTTCTTCCTTTCTTGCAGTCAGGGAATTCTGCATATACAGCTGGGTACGGTGCATCAGGGCCTCCAGGTGATTTTCGCAGGAGCCGTCCACCACATCCAGCAGCAGCCGGTTCAGGATTTCTCCGATTTTTGGCCCCTTGGGTACGCCCAGCGTTATCAGCTCCCTGCCGCTGATTTGAAGATCGGTTACGTTGCAGCAGGTGTTCTGCCGGAGCGCCTCCTCCACCAGGGCGGTCATCTCCACAACTGCCTCGTACCGCATTTGGGACTGGGGAGTGTGGACATGGGCCAGGGCATCGCAGCGCTTGACCTCCAGAAGAAGGGGGAGCAGCTGGGGGCCAAATCGCAGCAGACATCGGCAGGCGTGCTTTTTTGTTACGGGTACATCGTAATGATGATTCTCAATCAGGCTGCACACCATATCCCGGGTGGCCCGGTCTGTCCGCAGACGGGAAAAAATATCCCGGGCCATTTCGGCACTTTTCTGGGGATGACCGTAGAAGTGGCCAATGCCTGCTTCATCCATGGAGAAGCAGTGGGGCTTCCCAATATCGTGAAACAGCAGGGCCCAGCGGACATGGATATCCGGTTTTGCATAGGAAAATGCCTCCAGCGTGTGGCCCCAAACATCCTTGTCGTGGCAGGGGTGATGCTGCAAAAAGCCCATGGTGGGAATGAGCTCGGGGAAAACTGCCGTCAAAACGGAGCCATGAGCTTTTAGTACCTCCGCTGCTCCGGGGCCCATCAGCAGCTTGTTCATTTCTGCGTAAATCCGCTCCCCGCTGACATAGCGGAGAAGCTCCTTTTCTTCCTCCATGGCTCGGGCTGTGTCCGGATGGATGGAAAAATCCAGCTGGGCAGCGAAACGAAGCCCCCGGAGGATCCGCAGGGCATCCTCCTGAAACCGTCGATTGGGGTCGCCCACGCAGCGAACCAGCTTTTTTTGCAGATCTCCACGGCCATCATACAGGTCGAGGATGGTTCCCTCACGGTCTGCCGCCATGGCTCCAATGGTAAAGTCCCGCCGGGCAAGATCCTCCCGGAGGGAGGAGACAAACTGCACCTGCTCCGGGCGACGGTGATCTGCATAATCTCCATCCTGCCGGAAGGTGGTGATTTCATAGGGAATATGGTTTCGTATCAAGGTTACGGTTCCGTGCTTTAGACCCGTCTCAATAATGGGGCAGCCGGAAAAGCAGCCGATTGTTTGCTCAGGCCGTGCAGAGGTGCAGATATCCCAGTCGTTGGGGCTGCGGCCCAGCAGTGTATCCCGGACGCAGCCCCCTACGGCGTATGCTTCAAACCCAGAGGCGGTCAGGGTATTTAAAATATACTGTACATCCTCTGGAATGAACATGGTATCTCCTCAACTTTAATTCTTTAAACTGTGGAGGGGGGCAGGGATTCTTCCTCCTCTTGCCACAAAACGCTGGGCGCTGTCGTTGTGGACGGGCATAATGGGAGCGGAGCCGAAGAGACCGCCAAACTCCAATTCGTCCCCCACATCCTTGCCGGGGGCAGGGATGACACGGACAGCGGTGGTCTTGTTATTTACCATGCCGATGGCGGCCTCGTCTGCAATGATGGCAGAGATGGTGTCCGCAGAAGTGCTGCCGGGAACGGCGATCATGTCAAGACCCACGGAGCAAACGCAGGTCATGGCCTCCAGCTTATCCAGGGTCAGGGTGCCGCACTTGGCGGCGGCGATCATGCCCTCGTCCTCGGATACGGGAATGAAGGCACCAGACAGGCCGCCCACATGGCCGGAGGCCATAACGCCTCCCTTTTTCACCGCATCGTTCAGCATGGCCAGGGCGGCAGTGGTGCCGTGGGTGCCGCAGACATCCACGCCGATCTCCTCCAGAATCCGGGCCACAGAGTCCCCCTTGGCGGGGGTGGGAGCCAGAGAAAGATCCACAATGCCGTAGGGTACATTCAGCCGCCGAGCGGCCTCCTGGGCAACCAGCTGGCCCATGCGGGTAATCTGGAAGGCGGTTTTCTTGATGGTTTCTGCCACCACATCAAAGGGCTGGCCCTTCACATCCTGAAGTGCGTAGTAGACAACGCCTGGGCCGGAAACGCCCACGTTGATCTCACATTCCGGCTCGCCCACACCGTGGAAGGCACCGGCCATAAAGGGGTTATCCTCCACAGCGTTTGCGAAAATCACCAGCTTCATGCAGGCTTTGCCGTCTCCCTCTGGGGAAATTTCAGCGGTTTTCTTTACGATTTTACCCATCAGGGCCACTGCATCCATGTTGATGCCTGCCCGGGTGGTGGCCACATTGACCGAGGAGCAGACCCGTTCTGTCTGGGCCAGAGCCTCCGGAATGGACAGGATCAGCCGACGATCCCCGATGGTCATGCCTTTGTGCACCAGGGCAGAAAAGCCGCCGATGAGATTGACACCGCAGGTTTCTGCGGCCTTGTCCATGGCTACGGCGAAGGGTACATAGTTTTCTGTTTCGCAGGAGCCGCCCACCAGGGAAATGGGGGTTACGGAGATCCGCTTGTTTACGATGGGAATGCCAAGCTCCCGCTCAATGGCCTCGCCGGTGGGCACCAGGTTTTCGGCATAGCGGCAGATCTTGTCGTATATTTTTTGCGCAGTTACCTTAGCATCCGGGCCGCAGCAGTCTATCAGGGAAATGCCCATGGTGATGGTGCGGATGTCAAGATGCTGGTGGTCGATCATGTTGAGGGTCTGCTGAATATCTTTCTGTCTGAGCATAGTTTCACCTCAAATCCGGTGCATGGCATTGAAGATATCCTCCCGCTGAATGCGGATGGACAGGCCCATTTCAAGTCCCTTCTGATCCAGCGCATCCCGGATCAGATCGTAAGAGCGCTCTGTGGTGGTCAGATCCACCAGCATGTTCATAAAGAAGATGCCGTCCATCACAGTCTGGGAAATATCCAGAATGTTGACAGAAAGGGAAGCCAGCTCGGTGCACACACCTGCAATAATGCCCACGGCGTCTTTGCCGGTGACGGTAACGATTGCTTTCATGTTGTTTCCTCCGTTTATTTCAGTTCGTCCAGGGTCAGCGTGAAGCTGTCCAGGAAGTTGTCAATAAAGTATTGTACCTCCGGCATATTCATGTCGTCCAGGGCCTGACGGGTCTGGCGGGCGGCCAGAATGAACTCGTGGTTCGAGGCTTTCAACTCCTCCAGACACTTGATGTGGGCAGAGAGCTTGTCGGCTGCCTTGACGATTTTTTCAACATCCGGGGACAGATTTTTCAGCAGAGGCTCATAGCAGCCTCGAAGGGTCTGGGGCAGCATGGAAAGCAGCTGATCTGCCGCCACATTCTCTACCTTTTTGTAGGCATCCCGAATTTCCGGGCTGTAGTACTTCACTGGGGTGGGCAGATCGCCGGTGATGATCTCCGAGGCGTCGTGAAACAGGGCCGCTGTGGCGCAGGTTTCGGGGGAAATGTGGATGTGCCCGTAGACTTCCCGGGAAATCAGCCCCAGGGCGTGGGCCAGTACGGCTACCATGTGGCTGTGTTCCTGAATGTTTTCCGGACAGGAATTCCGCATCAGTCCCCAACGGGAGATATATCGCATCCGGGAAATATAGGCGTAGAAGGAGTAGCCCTCCTGCTCTGCGGCTAATTTGTCCCGGCTTTCAGGCTGATCGAGACGGCTAAGATCGGTGATTTCCATAAAAATGAGCTCCTTTCTGAAAAGTTGCAGTGGTTGTTTTTGAACTCTTATTATAGCACAGGGGTTTTGAAATGTAAATCTGCCAGGCAGGCACATTTTGATGTGACAGATTGGCAAATGGACACAAGTTCTGGCTCGCTCCTCTGGGGATCAGGAGCTTCCCCTGGGGGAAGCTGGCAGCCGTTAGGCTGACTGATGAGGGAGCAGGAA
>CAZFXB010000113.1:0-7239 GCA_964522835.1 uncultured Oscillospiraceae bacterium | reverse complement strand
GTTCTGGCCAAGGATCCCGGCGGCGAGACCCTGGTTCATGCCAAGGCTGTGGTGCTGGCCACCGGCGGCTTCTCCGGCAACGACGAGAAGCTGAAGGAATTTGAGCCTGATTTCTTCGATGGCGGCTATCCTGTCCATCGGTTCTCTCCTGTCACCTGCTCCGGCGACGGCATGACCTTGTCCAAGCCTCTGGGTGCATGGTGCAACATGAAGAAAACCAAGCTCAATAAGTTTGGCCCTGTCCATCACCCCTATACCGCCTCCGGCTGCGGCATGGCCGGATTTGGCAGCCTGATGGTGGACTTCCGGGGCAACAAGCTGGAAATGCCCATGGGCCCCATGGGGGATACCACCCTGCTGGATTCCCTGCCGGAGCACGCCGTCTGGTACATTGTCTCCGAGGAGACCGTGGAGAAGAACCTGCGGGATTCTGTGGAGCATCCCAGAGAGGGTAACCGGGATATGACCTATGAGGACTACCGGGCTGAGATCGACTTTGAACTTCGCTCCGAAGGCCCCGCCTACTGCGGAAATACCCTGGAGGAGCTGGCTGAAAAGCTCCACATGGATCCCAAGGTGCTTATCTCCAGCATTGATGCCTATAACGAAGAACTGAAGCATCCCAAGCCTATGGGAATGCCCTTTGAGATGAAGGATGACGAGGCAGGCAACCCCTCCTTCAAGAACGAGGAGATGGACAAGGACGACGGCCCCGGTCTGCCCCCGCCGCCTCCCTCCAAGCCCATTGTGGAAGGCCCCTTCTATGCCTTCCTGGGTCAGCGTTTTGCCGAGGGTGCCTTCGGCGGCGTAATGACCAACGAGGATGTGGAGGTCATCCGGGAAGATGGCTCCGTGATCCCCGGCCTCTACGCCGTAGGCGATGCAGCCTCCACCTGGTACACCCGTGGTGTCCTTGGCCCCCTGACCGAGCTGACCTGGGCAGTGAACTCCGGCTATTTTGCCGCTGACAGTGTGGAAAAATATCTGGCATAAATCATACGGTGGCGTTGCAAAATGCAAGTTTTGCAACGCCACCATTGAAATTTGTCCTATGGGACGGATTAGATACTATTTGGAGCCGGTGCAAAATGTGAATTTTGCACCGGCTCCTTTCCCGTTTTATTTAATTAAATCCCCGGAACCCCTTGCCGATGATCTCGCTGGAGTTGGTAATCATCATAAAGGCTCCCGGTTCCTGCTGCCGGACAAAATTCCGGAGCTGGACGGCCTGCCGCCGCTTCGTCACCACCAGAATGATGGTCTTGTCCTTGTGGAGGTATGTACCCTCGGCGTGCTGCACCGTGGCGCTGCGTCCCAGCTCTTCATGGATAAACTCCACAATGGGCTTGGGCTCATCGCAGATAATGGTGAAGAATTTGCACAGGTTGATGCTCTCAATGGCTCCGTCAATAATCAGGGTTTTGGCAATCAGGCCCGCCACAGAGAACAGGCCGGTTTCCGGCCCGAAAATGAAGAAGGTGGACAGCACCACAATAGAATCGGTTATCATAAGAGAGGTGCCGATATTCAGATCGGTGTATTTCCGCAGGATCATGGCCAAAATGTCTGTGCCGCCGCTGGAGGCCTGGACATTAAACATAATGGCAGAACTGACAGCAGGCAGCAGCACCGCAAAGGCCAGCTCCAGCACCGGCTCATTGGTGATGGGGGCCGTCAGGGGCAGATAGCGGTCCAGCAGCCACAGCTCCAGGGTGTTAACACCGGTGACGAACACCGTCTTTACCCCAAAGGTTCTGCCCAAAAACAAAAAGCCCAGGGCCAAAAGCCCCACGTTGATGACATTGGTGATAGATGTGGGCGAAAAGGGCAGGATCGCAGACAAAATTACGGCCATACCAGTGACGCCGCCGAAGGAAAAGTTATTGGGAAATTTAAAAACATAGACACCCACGACCAGAATGGTGGTGGCTACGGTCAATAAAACATATTCAAATATGGTTTGTTTCAGGTGCTCCTTCAAGAGCCACACCCCCTTGCTCCATGTATTCTACTAGATTCCCCACGGAAGTCAAGGAAAATGGAAAGAATTCACCAAGAAAACATCATAATATTGGGAAAAAGGGGGGAGGAACGGAATCAATGGCCGGTATTGTTCCGGTATTGGGCGGGGGTAACACCGTAACGCCGCTCGAAAAGCTGGTAGAAATGGGTGATATTCCGAAATCCAATTTGATTGCAGATCTCCGCTACACTCAGCTCCGTATTGGACAGCAGCAGACCGCTTTGTTCGATGGCTGCCTGCTGCCGCAGCTCCCGGAATCCACAGCCGGTGATTCTTTTCAGCATTTGGCTCAGATAGTTGGGAGAAAAGCCGAAACGGGCGGCGGTGGATTGGAGCGTAACTGTGGCGTAGTTTAAATTGATATACCGTACCACATCGTCTACGATTTCAGACGGATGACACAGGGGCTGACTGGCCTCCAAGCTGCTGCATCGGCGATCCAGACTGGCGAGCAGCATGGAAAGCAGGGGCTCCATCATCAAATAGGTGCGTTGATCCGGGTCTAAATGCTCGCAGAGGACACGTTCCATGACACAGGAGGCTAGGTCATTCTGCTGGGCGGGGAAGAACAGGCAGGGAAACCCCTGGGGACTGCGGTTGCCCAGAAAACAGGAGATGACGGGCAATTCATGGAGCAGCGCCCAGAGCTGACCGTTCATAAGTCTCCGGGTCAGCACCAGAATCACCGCCACGGTGTCCTCGGATTTCGGAACAGGGTAGTGGGGAATCCCGGCCCGGATCAGGGCGGCGTCCCCGGGGCCCATGTGAAATTCCTGCTGGTCTGCAAAGAGAATCAGGCTCCCGGCGGTGACATACAGCAGCTCATAGAAATCGTGGCTGTGGGAGGCAACAGGCCCTGCACCCCGGTAAACCTGGACGGCAAAGCGGTCTCCGATGCCGATTCTGCGGTCAGAGACGCAATCCTCCGATGGGGGGACCAGGACTTTTGACGTGCAGTGGCGGGGTCTTGCTCTAAAAACCAGCTTTCCTTGGAGAGAATATCTCCTAATTCAGAGGGCTTCATAGATGGGCCTCCTTTCTTTTTTACAGTATACCGAATTTTCGCTGGGATGTAAATGTTCGGATTATGTAGTTTGTATAAAAACATTGATTTCGTCAATGGCAGTGTGTTTGCCGTTATTGCTCCTTTCTCCCAGGAATGCTATGATGCAACTGACCTAATTTTATAAAAGGAAAGGAGTATTATTATGAAAAGAAATTGTTACACCCGGTTGATGGCACTGCTTCTGGCAGTGGTTATGCTGCTGGCTATGACCGCCTGCGGCGAAGGGGCCGTGTCAGAGACCGCCGCCCAGACCTCAGAGCCCTATTCCACCGCCCCGGAAACGCCGGAAACCCCGGATGCACCGGAGACCTCCCAGGAGGATGTGCCCCAGGCTTCCGCAGAGGAAACCGGGGAAACGGCAAATATCTTCCCTCTGGAGGAAACCGAGACCTTCTCGCTGTACTATCCCTGGAGCCCCTGCTTTGTGGAGCTGGGCTATTCCTCCCCCAATGATTTTACCTTCTTCCCTGCCCTGGAGGCACTGACCAACGTGCATATCGACTTTACCGCTGTTGGTGCAGATGTATTCTCTGAAAGCTTTCTGCTGATGATGGCGACCCAGGACTATACCGATATGTATTTTAACTGCACCGCCAGCTACAACGGCGGCATCTCCAAGGCCAACCTGATCGAACTGGGCCAGGTACAAAACACCCCCACCCCTGTGGTGAACAATGGTGTGATTGTAACTGTGGGCTCCGACAGTGTTTGGACGGTCACCGGAACATGCTGCCTGTCCGCATTGAATCTCTGCGATGGCGGTGTCATGGCTGCTCCGGAAGGAAAGACCCTGTCCTTCACCGTAAACGGTGAGGAAATGCCCCTTTGCAGCGGCAAGTACCGTGGCGATATCCGTCTGACCATCGCATAAAACGCTATTTGAAAGGGCGTGCTGCTTGTTTGCAGCACGCCCAAAATTTATTAACTCTGCTCAGACAGATAGATTTTTACCCGGTTTTCAATGATCCCGGCCACATCCTCTGCTGATTTATCTCCTGCAAAGAAGGCGGTGGCCTCCTCGGAAATAATTGAGAAGACAGGATTCTCTATATCCCGGTAATTGGTGGAGCTGGACACCAGATCCCGGATGTACTGGGATTCCTCCTGGCTTAGCTCCTCCGGGTACATCTGCTGGTAAGCATCCTCCCGGTCGTTCACCACGTCCTGGCGAAGGGAAATGATTACGCTGCCAAAGGAATACTGAAAATCATAGCTGTAGAGACTGCGCAGGAATTCCCAGGCAATGTCTTTGTACTGACTCTGGCTACAGATGGAAAACTGGTCCATGAAAACCACGTTCAGACCGGTTCCGGTGCTGCCGGGGTAGCTGTAAACAGCCTGCCCCTGTTCCTCCAGAGGCCGGATGGTATCCGTATAGAACTGGCCCAATCGACCCATGGTGCCAAAACCGGAAATCAGGCTGCCGCCGGAGGCCGCTACAGTATTTTCGTCTATGGTGGCCGGGAAATAGTCCCGGCAAAGGGTCAGAAGATCGTAGAAACTCTGGGTTTGAAAGTTACATTCTCCTGTTTCTATATCCACAAACTGTCCATCGCAGGCCCCAAACAGGTTATTGAGGGCCTCTTCCTGGGACACATAGCTCCAAAAATCCATGTCCTCCGGCATGTTCTGGGCCGCATTCAGAGCATCGGAAATGCTCCAGTCGGGGCCATCCCCTGCGTAGTCCATTTGGGCGGTCAGGCCGGTGACATAGAACGCCAAGGGCAGGGCATAAAGTCCTCCGTTCCGGTTTCGTTCAATTTCCAGAATGTTGGGCATGAACTGGGACAGGTTCAATTCCTCGTCTCCATCAAAATAGGGCTCCAAATCTTCAAGATACCCCTTCTTTGCCAGCAGGGCCGAGGAGGCGGGGTCATCCAGCCAGGCGGTATAGTTCCAATAGATGAGATCCGGAGCCGCTCCGGAGGTCAGCATCAGGTTCAGCGCCGTGGCGCTGGAGAAGGTGGTGACCTCCAGCCGGTAGTCCGGGGTCTGCTGATTAAACAGGGAGATCATACCTGCAACCTTTTCGTCCATGAAATCGGTCCAGGTAAGGCCCATATCGAGATAATCCTGGCTGAGGGGAACGGCCACCCGGAGAATGGTCTTTTCCGGCACCTGGGACATGGGCACCGGGGTCATGGTCAGCATGACGCTGCCGCTTATGGCCAGATTGTTGACCCGCAGCAGATAGTCTCCATTTTTCAGCACAGCCAGGCCGCTTACGCTGTTTGCCAGATCCCAGTCCGCCCAGGACAGGATCTCCGTTACGGTTCCGGTCTGGAAGGAAACACCCTTCAGGGTGGTGTCGCTGGAGAAAAACAGGTCATACTCCCCGCCGCCGGTAAAAATTTTGCTGCTGCCATCCAAATCCATCACTTTTTCCCCCAGGGAGAAGTGATCTTCGTCCAGGGCGTAGAGACAGTTGGCTTCGATTTCGTCCACCAGATAAATCCGTCCGGAGCTGTCCCGGCACAGGGTGTACCAGATGCCGCCTGTCTCATATCGGCCTGCCTCCTGACCCTTTTCGTCCAGGAAAATCAGGGCTGTGGCGGAAAATAGAATGGGAGTATCCTGGCTTCCCAGCTCCATGCCCATCAGGTAGTTTTCCATGTCATCAATGCCGTAGGTATCCAGGGTGGCAGAGAACAGAAGCCCGCTGTCGTAGCTCCACTGCTCTAAATAGTTGCAGGACTGATATTCCCCGGTTTCTTCGTCCAGCAGCTCATAGCACATCCGTACCAGCCAGAGGGAATCTGCGCCGAAGCTGTAGAAGGCAATGGACTGATCGGCAGAGGCCATCTTTGCCTGAGGTGTTGCCGTCACGGCGTGGATCAGATATCCCGAAAGATCATACTGATACATGGTTACGTTGCCATCGGCATCTGTCTCTATGGATTCAATGACGGAACCGTTGGGGGTTCCGCTGGGAACCTGGGCTTCGGCGGTGAGATAGCCCATGGTGCCATCGTTGCGGGAGGATTCCTGCCACTGGGCGGGAATCAGGTAGCCTCCTGCTTCGGCAATCTGGGGTGTTTCCGTGGTGACCCCGGAATGGGTGGAGGCGTTTTCCACATCCATATCACCGCAGGCCCCGAGCCCCAGCAGCAGGACAAGGCATAATAGAACAGACAGTATTTTTTTCATAAACGATCACACTCCTTGCAAGCCCAGTGTATCAATGGCCCCAGGGGCCATGTCAAGGGATTTCTTTTTTCAGGGATAAACCGCATAGATTCCCGGCTCGATACGTAACCCGCTGTCTGTGAAATTGAGATAGGGATTCTCCGTTCCATAGATTTGGGGCAGCAGCATCTTAGCTCCAGTGTGGATATTTTCCAGGTAGTAGTGAACCCCCTGATCGTCCTCGGAGATCAGCAGCAGGCTGTCCCCGTACATGGCCAGAATTTCATCTTCGTAGGTTTTTAAAACCGCTCCCGAAAGGTGCTCCTCCGTTACCAAGATCAGATTTCCCTGAAAATCCACAAAATACCCCTGGGAATCGTCGAAGTACAGCCCCTGAGCGGATGTGACGGAAAAGGCGGTTTGAATGAGGCTGGCCTCATGCTGCTCCAGATGGTAGTCCAGAATTTCAGAGTAAAACCCATCGCTGGAAATCGTCACACCCGGAAGATCTACAAAAGTTCTGAATACGTATAAAATATCATCCCAGACCCAGCAGCAGAGATTGGCATAGCCCTCCAAATCAATGTCCAGCTTTTCCTGTTCACTGCCGTCCATGGGAACCCGCACCAGGGCTCGATTGCCCAGGTCATCCCCCTCCAGAATGAAAATGCTGTCGTCGCCCAGGAGAAACACACCGCCATTGGCATCATTGTTCAGGTATTCCGTGTAAAACCCAGGGAGATATTCGTAGATTCCACTGCCGTCTGCGTTGATGGAGATAAGCCGGGTGCCGTCCAGAATAAAAATCTTGTCCCGGGACAGCAGAAATTGAAATATGTTTTTTGTTTTGTAGATCAATTCTTCCTGCCCTCCGCCCCCGATGCCCCGGGGGCTATGAACAAATGATCGACCTGTGCGTAGGAGCATGACTTGTCATGCCCGGCAGGAACGGATTGCAATTGCAGACAATTTCCGGCGAATTCGTACAAACTTCCGTATTTCCCGGTAGGGAATATTATCAATC
>CAZFXB010000112.1:0-7335 GCA_964522835.1 uncultured Oscillospiraceae bacterium | reverse complement strand
GGCTGGCAGTGCGCCTGCGGTGCCACCGCCACAGGCAAGTTCTGCCCCGAGTGCGGCAGCAAGAAGCCGGAGCCCAAGCCTGCCGCCGATAGCTGGCAGTGCGCCTGCGGTGCCACCGTTACCGGAAAGTTCTGCCCCGAGTGCGGCACCAAGCGTCCCGAACCTCAGGCTGACGGCTGGACCTGCGCCTGCGGTGCAGTAAACAAGGGCAAATTCTGCCCCGAGTGTGGTGCGAAAAAGCCCGCCGAAGCTCCCCTTTACAAATGCGACAAGTGCGGCTGGGAACCGGAGGATCCCAAGCATCCCCCCAAGTTCTGCCCCGAATGCGGCGATCCCTTTGATGAAAGCGATGCACAGTAAGAATAGAAAGTGAGGAACATACTATGGGTCTGTTTGGAAAACTGTTCGAAAAAAAGGTTTGTGATATCTGCGGCGGTGAGATCGGTCTTTTAGGCAACAAAAAGCTGGAAGACGGAAACTGCTGTAAGGAGTGCGCCGGTAAGCTCTCCCCCTGGTTCAACGAGCGTCGTCATTCCACCGTGGAGGACATCAAGGCACAGCTGGAGTACCGGGAAAAGAACCGTGAGGATGTTCGTCGGTTTAACACCACCCTGAGCTATGGTGACCGAATGAACGTGCTTATCGACGAAGATCAGCAGCTGTTTATGGTCACCTCTGCCAGAAATCTGGAGGAGGCCAACCCGGATGTGCTGAAATTCTCTCAGGTCACCGGCTGCGACCTGGATATCAACGAAGACCGCCGGGAAGAGATGCGGGAAACCACCGATAAGGAAGGCAACACCAAGCGTGTCAGCTACAATCCGCCCCGCTATACCTATCATTACAATTTCAACATAATCATTCGTGTCAACCACCCCTATTTTGATGAGATCCGCTTTAAGCTGAACGCCAACGATGTGGAAGTTCCCTACACCGGTCAGCCCGGCTTTGGCGTAACCCCCGGCAAGCGGAGCATGGAGTATCAGGACTATGAACGGATGGGCCGGGAAATCAAGCGTGCTCTTACCTCCATCCGCACCCAGGTTCGCAAGGAAGCGGCAGCGGCAGCTGCTCCCAAGACCGCAGCTACCTGCCCCTATTGCGGTGCCACCACCATTCCCGATGCCAACGGCTGCTGTGAATACTGCGGCGGTGCAATGGGCTGATTAAGAAAGAGGTCATAAAATGAAAAAACTGAAGAAAATTACAGCTCTGCTGCTGACAGCTGCACTGCTGTTGGGCCTTACTGCCTGCGGCGGCCCCACCTATGACGAAAGTCTGCTTGGTGTTTACACCTGCTATGCAGTAGAGATGATGGGCTATAACATGCCCGCCGATGAAGTACTGTCTGAAGCCTCCACCCTGGAACTGAAGCAGGGCGGCAAGGGCAATATGAATGTTGAGGGCGAATCCGGCTCCATCAAGTACACCCTGGATGGGGAAAACATCACCGTTGAGATCGAAGGCGAAACCGCCAAGGGTACCCTGAAGGAGGGTGTCATCGATATCGAGATCATGGAGATGCACATGTTCTTTATCCAGGAGGGCAAGGAGATCCCTGTGACCACACCTCCCGAGGTAGGCTACTATGACTTCTTCTCTGCTGAGATCGACGGTGAGTCCTTCACTGCCGAGGATTTGGCTGCACTGGGAACTGATGCAGGCTATGCCTCTCTCCAGCTCAACGAGGACGGCACCGGCAGCCTGGTTATGGATGGAGAGGCACAGGACTTCACCTGGGCCGATGGCAAACTGACCGCCGACGGCGAGTCCATGGACTACACCATGGACGGAGACAAGATCACCATCTCTACCGTAGGCTATGAAATGACTTTCGTTCGTGGCGAAACTCCTGCCGAGACACCGGCAGAGCCTGCTGAGGCGGATCCCGCAGTGGAGACCCCCGTGGAAGCTGGCGGCAGTGACGCAGCCGGTGCTGTGCTTCCCATTTCTCTCGACGTGGACGAGTACCACTTTGAAATCGTAGGTGCGGAGCAGTATACTGACCTGGATGGTGAAACCGCAGTTCGGCTCTACATCGACTACACCAACAACAGCGATGATTACATTTCCTTCTACACCGCAGTGTACTGCGAGGCATTCCAGGATGGCTATCAGCTGATGGAGGCCTATCCGGATTACGATATGCCCGAGGTCAACTCCGCCTCCAAGTATGTTCTGCCTGGATGCAGCGTTCGAGTAGTCCAGGAGTACATCTTCAAGCCCGATGGCGGCCAGCTGGAGTTTAAGCTCTACAAATCCTCTGTGGATGATGCTGTTGTGGTCACCATGGATCCTGCAAGCCTGCCCGGTGCCCCCACAGAGCCCTTCGTCTATTCCACCAGTGACAGCAGTGCTCTGGTAGCGGGCCTCAGCGACTCCGGTTCCCTGAATGGTGTCTACGATGTGGCCATCCGGGATGTGGAGATGACCGAAAACTGGGAGGGCGATCCCCTGGTTCGTGTGTTCATGGACTTCACCAACAACAGCGAAGAGACCACCACCCTCTGGGATCAGACCTTGATTACCGTCATGCAGGACGGTGTACAGCTCGACTCCGATTTTGCCAATGAGCGCATTGACTCCGACGATCACTATTCTACGGACGTAGAACCCGGTGAGACCATCACCATTTCCGTGTGCTATATGGCCCATGATACCGGTTCCCCGGTGGCATTCCTGCTGGAAGGCTTTATGTTCACCGACGAGATTGGTGCAGTTTTGGAGCTTCCCTAATATAACTTTGGTTGGAACCGCTCCGGCGGTTCCAACTTCCCAAAGAGAGGAGTGATTGGAATGCCAGCACAGACAGTAAATTATCAGTGCCCCGCCTGCATGGGCCCTCTGCATTTCTCCGGCGAAACCGGCACTTTGCAGTGTGACTACTGCGGCAGCTCCTACAGCCCCGCAGAAATCGAGGCATTGTATGAAACCAAGGAAGAAAAGGCAGAAGCCGCCTTCCAGCAGGCAGAAGAGGCCGGTCAGGACGAGTTTTCCTGGACGCCAGAGGGAATGCGGGCCTACAGCTGTCCCTCCTGCGGAGCAGAGCTGGTCTGCGATGAGACCACCGTCGCTACCTCCTGCCCCTACTGCGGCAATCCCACGGTAGTACCGGGCCAGTTTAGCGGTATGCTGAAGCCGGATTATATCATCCCCTTCAAGCTCAGCAAAGATGATGCCGTAGCTGCCCTAAAAAAATACTACAAGGGGAAAAAGCTTTTGCCCAAGGTATTTTCCAAAGAGAATCATATCACGGAACTACAGGGCATCTACGTTCCCTTCTGGCTCTATGACGGCACGGCCCAGGGCCGGATCTCTGCCAATGGCGAGATCGCCCGGAGCTGGACCGAAGGAGACTACGAGATAACGGAAACCGAGTATTACCGGGTTGAGCGAGCAGGCAATGTAGAATTCCATCGCATCCCGGTGGATGGATCCACGAAAATGCCGGACGATCACATGGACTCCATTGAACCTTATGACTACGGTGAAATGACCGACTTTTCCACCGCTTATCTCCCCGGCTTCCTGGCTGAAAAGTATGATGTGGATGCCAAGGAGAGCCAAAACCGTGCCACCCAGCGGATGAAAAATTCCCTGGAAGGACTGCTGCTGGGCACCATGGAGGGCTACACCGCAAAAACAGTGACCAATCAGAACATGGGCTGCAAGGAAATCAAGACGAAATACGCCCTACTGCCAGTGTGGATGCTCCACACCAAGTGGCAGGACAAAGACTATCTGTTTGCCATGAACGGTCAGACCGGAAAGCTCATTGGAGATCTGCCCATATCCAAGGGCCGTTTTGCCGCCTGGATGGCTGGGATCGCAGTGCCCCTCATGGCCCTCACCACAGCCATCATCTACCTGATTGGCCGATAAGGAGGTGGCAGAGATGAAAAAACAAATTCGTATTACAGTATTCCAGCTTCTCTTTGCTTTGGCACTTACCATTCCCACATTTGCCTATGTAGATCACGGTAATTTATATACCGCAATGGAGGGAATAGACAATCAGCGACTGGAGGAACAGGGCACAGTCACCCTTCCAATTCTGGAAGAACAGTATGCCTTCGGTCTTCGGGTTGACATTGTAGACGATCTGGAGGGGTATACCCTGGAGGAATATGCCCAGATTTTCTACGACAAATATGAATACGGCTACGGCGACAACAAAGACGGTGCCCTTTTGATGATCTATGCCATCGGCGATGGCTACAATGTGGAGATTCAGGATTACATCATTTATACCGGAGGCTACGGCACTGATTTGATGCTGGGTTCCGGTGGCAGCAACCTTTACGACATGCTGGATCTGCTTCTACTTCAGTACACCCCCCTGAGCTATGATGAAGCCGGTGAAGTATGTGCCAATGCGGTGGATGTGTTTTATGGAAACATGACCGTTCTGTTAATTGAAGGATACTCTCTTCCTGAGACTCCCACGGAAGCCCCTGTTGAGGAGCCAGCCGAAGCTCCCACAGAAGCCCCTGTGGAGGAACCAGCCGAAGCTCCCGCAGCCCCCCCTGTGGAGGAGCCAACCCAGACTCCCGCTGAAACGTCCGAGGAGGAAACTGCTGAGGCTCCCGCTGAAACACCTGTAAATAATCCCGACCAGCCGGAAGCCCCGGCTCCGGAAGCATCGGAAGCTCCGGCCACTTCTGAAACCGCAGAAACAGCCCCGGAATCTGATGCTGCCCAGCTCATTCTGGATGAGGCAGAGCTGCTGAATGATACCCAGCTTCTCCGGCTGGAGAGCAAGGCCCGGAAGATCTCTCAGCGCCACGGCTGCAATCTCTACGTGCTCACTGTTCCCACCATGAACGGTGCCCAGCGGCGGGAGTTTGCAAAAACATACTACAACGAACACGCTCTGGGCAACGGAGACTTCCGCAACGGTGTGCTCTTCCTGATTGCCATGGACACCCGGGATTATGTGACCATCACCTATGGCCGGAACCCTCAAAATACCTCTGAGTACGGCCCCGGTGTGCTGGCCTTTACGGACTACGGCGTGGAAAAGCTGGAGGAACAGGTGGTTCCCTACCTGTCTGATGGGGATTACTACAAGGCTTTTGACTGCTATCTCGATACCTGTAGCACTTACCTTGACCTGTACGCCCAGGGCGAAGCCTACGACAAGGGCACTCGCCTGCCCGGTGAGGCCATTTTTGGCCCTGCTCAAATCGCAATTATCATTTTCCTGCCCCTGCTCATCGCCTTTATCGTCTGCATGATTTTCAAGGCTCAGATGAAGACCGCCAAGCAGGCCGTCTATGCCGGGGATTATGTGGATGCGGATAGCTTTGCCCTGACAGATTCCAGGGATATGTTCGTCCGCCGTGATCGAACCAGAAGGAAAATCGAGACACAAAGCAGCTCCGGCGGCTCCTCCACCGATTCCGATGGCTTCGGTGGTTCCAGCGGTGGAAAGTTCTGATTCACCTGTCTCATTCGTAGTAAACCGCCCTGAGCTTCAATGTAATTCGTGCAAAAAAGCATATAAAAAGGTCTCCAGTTGACCCCAAAGGGTTGGCTGGAGACCTTTTATGCATTTTTATGGACACATAAACAAAGCAGTTGGCATTTTCAGAGTATATCTCTGCCACGTAGCGATGCTACTGTTTCTGTGATTGGATTGCCTGTCTGTATGCCTTTGTGTTTATACCGGAAAGCCGCTTCAGCGCCAGATTCGAAATTTGGATTCCAAATGCCTGACACATGGTCCGGTAAACATGGGGATTAGGCTGGTACTTGGGATTGGCCCAGATTGGCTCGATATTATCCTGCCCTTCCACTTTCAAAATTGCTGCCGCAATGGCAGCGCTCCTGCTCTGGCCTGCATCACATACCACAAACAGCATTTCACAGTCCTCGGAAATATCATCGTAGTAGGAAACAATGCGGTGGGCAAGCTGTGGCGTGAGCTTCCCCTCCCCTTGGGTTACATCATCAAATGGAGCATAGATATAATTTAGACTGCCCAACTTTTTCGGTCTCAAAGGAGTCTCGCTGGCAACTATGATGGCGCGGGACGCTGCAACATCAATGCGTTTCTCTTCCAACAAATAGTATAGCATCTTCAAACTGCAAATCTTAATATACATAGCCCATCGCCTCCTTCAATATCCAACAGCATTGAAATCATTATATCATGCACGGTACTTTTGTCAATATTTTCATTTTTCTCAACATTCCCTTGCATCCCTGGCTCCATGTAAAAAATCCGGCCTCTGTTCCGGCTCTTTTTGGTAGATATTTTGTAGAAAAAACGCTTGACTTCATTTCTTTAGTTCGGTAATATATTAGCATGACAGATTACCCGTGAAGTGGAGGCAAATAGCATGGAGTACGGATCCACAGTGCTGAAAAATGACGAAAAAGCCATTCTCGAGCTGCGGGAGCTGTATCAAAAATACGGCTACATGCAGTACAAGATGAGCAAATTCGAAGAATATGACCTGTATGTACGAAATAAGGACTTTCTCGTTTCGGATCATGTAATCACCTTTACCGATACAAGCGGCAAGCTGATGGCTCTGAAACCGGATGTAACCCTATCCATCATCAAAAACGGCCAGGACAAAAAGAACGCCGTTGAAAAGGTCTACTACAATGAAAATGTATACCGGGTCACCAGTGCCTCCGACTCTTTCCAGGAGATCATGCAGGTGGGGCTGGAGTGCATCGGAGATATCGACGACTACTGTATCTACGAAGTCATGGAGCTGGGGGCCAGAAGCCTGAAAAACATCTCCCCGGATTATGTGCTGGACATTTCCCATCTGGATATTGTCTCTGCGGTGATGTCCTCTCTTGCACTGCCGCCCCACTTGGAGTCCAGCTTTCTCAAGTGTCTGGGTGAAAAAAATGCCCATGGCATTGCCGCCCTCTGCCGTCAGGCGGGGGCCGATCCGGAAAATGCGGTTCTTCTGGTGAGCACCTACGGATCACCCCAGCAGGTGCTTCCGGTGCTGAAGGCCATGGAGCTATCCTCCGCCGCCGAGCCCATCGCCCAACTGGAGCAGATCACCAACCAGTTAGAGGAAAACGGCTACCGGATCAACATTGATTTTTCTGTCATTAACGACATGAACTATTACAACGGCTTCGTTTTCAAGGGCTTTATCAAGGGAATTTCTCAGGGCGTTCTCTCTGGAGGCCAGTACAATAAGCTGATGCAAAAAATGGGCCGTACATCCGGAGCGGTGGGCTTCGCCGTGTACCTGAACCTGTTGGAGCGCCTTTCTCAGCCGGAGCGGGACTGCGATGTGGATACCGTAATTCTCTACGATGACAGCTGCGACATTGGTTCTATCCGGACCGCTATAAAGC
>CAZFXB010000111.1:0-7357 GCA_964522835.1 uncultured Oscillospiraceae bacterium | reverse complement strand
CCTTTGCCATGTTCTCCGCAGGCCGTGCCTGGGAGCAGGTTCGTAACTCCATCGCCTACCCCGGCCTGAATGTAAAGGTGGTAGGCTCCCACGGCGGCCTGTCCGTGGGCGAGGACGGTGCCACCCATCAGTGCATCGAGGACTATGCCATTATGCGGGCCATTCCCGGTATGCTGGTGCTGTCCCCCTGTGATGGCCCCGAGATGACCGCTGCGGTCAAGGCTCTCATGGAGTACAAGGGCCCCGCTTACATGCGTCTGGGCCGTCTGGCGGTAGAGTCCGTCACCGACACCGTAGAGGGCTACACCTTCGAGATCGGCAAGGGCTCCCTGCTGAAGGACGGAACCGATGTTACCGTCATTGCCACCGGCATGATGGTGCAGGAGGCCTATAAGGCTGCAACCCAGCTTGCCGAGGAAGGCGTTTCCGTCCGGGTCATTGATATGCACACCATCAAGCCACTGGACAAGGAAATCGTCATCAAGGCTGCCAAGGAAACCGGCTGCATCGTCACCTCTGAGGAGGCCAACATCATGGGTGGTCTGGGCTCTGCGGTTGCCGAGGCTGTTTCTGAAGCCTGCCCTGTGCCTGTGGTTCGCCACGGCGTAGAGGATCAGTTTGGCCGTTCCGGCAAGGCTCAGGAGGTTCTGGATGCCTATGGCCTCAACGCCCAGGGCATTGCAGAGAAAATCCGTTATGCGCTGACCCTGAAGAAGTAATTTCTGATTTTTGAGGAAGGATGTGCTTCAACTTTGGCACATCCTTCTTTTTGCGCCTGTTGCTAAACCATGAAAATGTGATATAATAAAAGAAGAAGGGAGGAATTCCCTGGTGGAAGACAATATAAAAAAGCTGTCCGGCTATCGGTTCTCCTGCGGTCTGGAGGCACTGGAGGATGCACATTTGATGTACAGCCACGGCCGATACAAGGCCGCACTGAGCCGGGCCTATTATGGAATCCTGCATGGGATTCGCAGTGTGAATGCACTGGATCAATTCAGCAGCAGTCAACATGCTGATGTAATTTCTCACTTTTATCAGTTTTATGTGAGAACAGGAGCCTTTCCAAGTGAAGCATCAAAAATGATTACCCTGGCATCGGAAAACCGGGAGCGTGCAGACGCTCTGGATTTCTATGTGGCATCCAGGGAAAGTGCGGAAAGGCAGATAGAACGGGCCGAGATATTCCTTGATTGGGTCAGGGAGTATTTACAGCAGAAACAGATCATTTGAATTTAGGAGCACAAACTATGAAACAAACGCTGCTATCCGGAGCGCAGGAACTAAAACTGCCCCTTTCTGCCCAGCAGGCAGACACCTTCTGCCGATTTGGGGAGGCATTGATCGAAAAAAATCAGGTGATGAACCTTACCGCAATTACAGAGCCCCGGGAGGTAGCCCGGCTTCACTTTCTGGACTGCATGGCCCTTTTGAATCTGGGAGATTTCCGGGAGAAGTCTGTGGTGGATGTGGGCTGCGGGGCCGGTTTTCCCGGTGTTCCGCTGAAAATTGCAGAGCCCAGCATCCAGCTTACCCTGTTGGACAGCCTGAGAAAGCGGATTGACTGGCTCTCAGAGGTGCTGCCGGAGCTGGGGGTGGAGGCAGAGTGCGTCTCTGCCCGGGCAGAGGAATTTGCCGCTGACCATCGGGAAAGCTATGATTTTGCTGTGTCCCGGGCGGTGGCCCGGCTGAATATGCTGTCGGAGCTGTGCCTGCCTCTGGTCAAGGTGGGCGGTGCCTTTGTTGCTATGAAGGCGGTGGACAGTGACGAGGAGCTTTCCCAGGCGGCCCGGGGTATCGGAATGCTGGGAGGCAAAATCGAAAGAATCGTTGACTACGCCGTGCCCGGCACCGACACGGTACACCGTGCGGTGGTAATTCGCAAGGTGAAGAAAACCCCGGGCCAGTATCCCCGTCGGTTTGCAAAAATCAAACAGAGTCCCCTTTCTTAATTTCACAGGGATTATTCCGGCCTCCGATGACATATACTATGCCATCGAAGGCCGTTTCCTTGTCATAAGGCCCACATTTCCCAGAGAAACTGTAAAGATTCTGTTGAAATTTGCTGAATAACTGGTATAATGATACTGTGTAACCTGGAAGGAGGGTAAACATGAGCGAAGTTCTTGTGATTACGTCCGGCAAGGGCGGCACCGGCAAGACCACGCTCTGTGCCGGCCTTGCCACCTGCCTTGCAGCTATGGGAAAAAAGGTTTTGGCCATTGACTGTGACATTGGCCTGAGCAATTTGGATATTGCCCTGGGTATGACGGACTGTGCCACCATCAGTTTTCTGGATGTGATGATGGAAAACAACTATTTGAGTGATGCACCGGAGCACCCGGTGATCCCGGGGCTTCAGCTGCTGACAGCCCCCACCAAAACCCGGGCCGGGCTGGTGGATGATGTGATCTTTGGCCGCCTCATTGAAGAGGCCCGAGAGTACTATGACTATGTTCTGCTGGATGCCCCGGCGGGCATTGGCTCCGGGTTTGAGCTGGCAGCCAGCTATGCCACCCGAGGTATTATTATTTCCACCTCCGATCCCGGATCTCTGCGGGATGGACAGCATACCGCATCCCTGCTGCTGGAGAAGGGAATTGCCCCGGTGGAGCTGGTGGTCAATCGGATCTCCCGTCGGCTTCTGGGCTCTCTCAGATGCAATATTGATGATATTATGGACACCATTGGTCTTCCTCTGCTGGGGCTTATCCCGGAAGATCAGACCGTTTCCGTTTCCGCAGGCCAGGGCAGTGCGCTGGTGCTCCGGAGCCATAAGGGGGCGGCTGTGGCCTGCCTGCATATTGCACGGCGAATTTTGGGGCTGGAAGCATCCCTGATACACGTAAGATAACTTAGAAACAAACGAAGTTGGAGGCATATATGAACATTGTAATCATGGCCCACGATAAAAAGAAAGAACTGATGGTTCAGTTCTGCATCGCCTACCGGGGTATTCTGGCAAAACATTCCCTGTCTGCCACCAACACCACGGGACGACTGGTGGCGGAGGCCACTGGGCTGCCTATTTCCCTGTTCCTTTCCCGGGCTCAGGGCGGACAGCAGCAGGTGGGAGCACGAATTGCCTACAACGAGGTAGATCTGGTTCTGTTCTTCACCGATCCCAGCCTGAACGACCCGGTTTCCGAGCAGAATCTGCTGCAAATTGAGCGGCTTTGTGATATGCACAATGTGCCCTTTGCCACCAACCTGGCCACCGCCGAAATGCTGACCCTGGGCCTGGCCAGAGGCGACCTTGACTGGCGTGAAGGCAGCGGAAAATCTGCCCGTTTTTATGACTTTTAATTGGAGCAAGAAAACCGTCGGGGTCTCCCGGCGGTTTTTTTAGAAAGGACACGTATGTACTGGGTATATATTTTGCAGTGCGGAGACGGAACCCTCTATACCGGCATCACAACGGATATCCCCCGCCGCCTCCGGCAGCACGGCAGCGGCAAGGGGGCAAAATATACCCGCAGCCGTCTGCCGGTGGTGCTTCGGTATCAGGAGGGGCCTATGGATAAATCGGCGGCCCTCCGCCGGGAGCTGGAAATCAAAAAAATGCCCCGAGGGGAGAAGCTGAGGCTAATACATAGAAACGAATCTGTATTGTGAGAAAGGAGGGGCGCAGTGGCCTACTGGGAACTGATTAAGAATTTTGAGAAAATCCGCTCATATATGCGGGAATTTTACATATACGGCTTTAAGCACAGAAGCCAGTATGATGCCAAAAGTGCCCGTTCTTACGATGATGAGCGGCGGCGAATTGAGAGCTATCTGGGAGATTATATGGGCTTTTCCCAAACCACGGAGGGAAAAACAGTCTTTTTGTCAGTTGACAGCCGAACCGTCCGCAAAAATCCGTTTTACCGTGCCTGGAAGGCAAAAAGCTTTACGGATCGGGATATTACCCTTCATTTTTTAATATTGGATGCCCTTAACACGCCGGAGCGTCGTCTCACGCTGACGGAACTGATGGAGGAGATCGACGGCAAGCTGGCAGGAGCACTGGAGTTTGATGAATCTACCCTTCGAAAAAAGTTGAAGGAATACATTCAGGAGGGGATTCTCCAGAGTGCCCGGGAGGGACGAAGCGTTGTGTACTGGAGAAGCCCGGAGACTGATATTACGGGGCTGCAGGATGTGGTGGACTTTTTCAGTGAAGATGCGCCCTGCGGCGTGATTGGCTCCTATTTACAGGATCGGCTTGGGCCCCATAAAGAGATCTTTTCCTTTAAGCACCACGATATCACCAGTGCTCTGGACAGCGACATTATGGCCACCTTGTTTGAGGCCATGGGAGAAAAACGCTATATTACCATGGAAAATTGGGGGCGGCAGTTCAAGGGGAAGACCTTGCGGCTGATTCCCCTGCGAATTTATATCAGTGCACAAAATGGCCGACAGTATCTGATGGCCTATCAGGCACAAACCCACAGAGTGATACCCTATCGATTGGATTATATTTCAAATGTTCAGCTGCAAGAGGTGTGTCCCCAGTTTGATCTGTTGCGAGGCCGGCTGAATGATATGGCAGAAAACATCTGGGGGGTAAACAGCCGACAAAGGCCCAACCAGCTGGAGCATGTGGAGTTTGAAATTCAGGTGGGCCCAACGGAGACGCACATTCTTCGGCGGCTGGAGCGGGAAAAACGTTGTGGAACCGTTCAGCAGCTGGATGAGACCCACTATCGATTTACCGCAGAGGTGTTTGATACCCAGGAGATGATACCCTGGATTCGAAGCTTCATCTGCCGACTGACCCGGCTGAACTTTTCCAACCGAACGGTGGAAAATCAATTAAAAGCGGATATTGAAAAAATGTACCGGATGTATGGCTTGGAAGGAGGGGCGACCCGTGATTTTCAGTGAGATTTACTCGGTATATTATACAGCGGTAGCCCGAATTCTGGATCAGGCCATGAACCCCCGGGTCACAGCGGGGGAACTGGAGGATTGTGTGCGCCAGACGGCATTTTCGGAGAGTGTCCTCACCATCCTTCCGGCATTAAAAACCGGGAAATGGCCGCTGCTGGACGATGAACTGCATTCCGTTCTGGAGCACTCCCCTACCATGCCCATGACACTGCTGGAAAAACGGTGGCTCAAGGCCATCAGCATGGATCCCAGGGTAGCTCTGTTCGGAGTGTCCTTTCCGGAGTTAAAGGATGTGTCTCCTTTATTTACCCGGGAGGATTACAGGATATTTGACCAATATGGGGATGGAGATCCCTATGATGATCCGAATTATCAGCAAAATTTTCGCAGGGTTCGGTTTGCAATCCAGCAGGGGCTGCCGCTGGAAATCACCATGAAGAATCGATACGGCAAGACCCTGCGCTTCCGCTGTCGCCCCAAAGGGCTGGAGTATTCCAGAAAGGATGACAAATTTCGCATTCTGGTGGATTTCTGCCGGTATCACCAGATCAACCTGGCCCGGGTAATTTCCTGCCAATATGACCACACGCCGGGCCCTTGGTGCATCCGGCCCAAGCCGGATCCCCTGTGCCAGCTCACCCTGTGTATCACAGATGAGCGGAATGCACTGGAGCGGGCTATGCTCCATTTTTCTCACTTCGAACGGCAAGCGGAACGGCTGGAAAACAACCAGTATTTGCTTCGGCTGAAGTATATGGAAAGCGATGAGACAGAACTGGTGATCCGGGTGCTGTCCTTCGGCCCATACGTACAGGTGGTGGAGCCGGAATCCTTTGTGGAACGGATCAGAGAACGGCTACAGGCACAGATGAGCTGCGGACTTCGGTAAGTTCGCAGCTTTTTTTCCGTGATAAAAGGCAGGCTATAGGCTATGATGTAGACATAAACCACATCATGGAAAGGGGCAGTACAATGCTTGAGATCAAAGGGAAATACAATACGGCGCTGTGTTACGGCAGTCAAATTGAGGACAAAGCGATGGAACAGATTCGCACCATGTGTGACCAGCCGTTTACAGCGGGCTCTCAAATCCGCATTATGCCGGATGTTCATGCAGGAAAGGGCTGCACCATCGGTACCACCATGACCATTCAGGATAAGGTGGTTCCCAATATTGTAGGTGTGGACATCGGCTGCGGTATGTACACCGTAGAATTGGGCACGGGCCAGATCGATTTTTGCGCAGTAGACGAGGCGACCCATTATATTCCCAGCGGGAAAGATGTTTGGGAGGGGCGCATGGAGCGGTTTGATCTGTCTGCCCTCCGATGTTTTCGGAACTTGCAGCGGACAAAACGGCTGGAGCGGAGCCTGGGCACTCTGGGTGGTGGAAACCATTTTATTGAGATCGATCAGGCTCAGGATGGAACGAAATATCTGGTCATCCACTCCGGCAGCCGGAACCTGGGGAAGCAGGTTGCAGAATACTATCAGAATCTGGCAGTGGATTTAAATCTGGGCAAGGCAGACCTTTTTGAGCAGCGGGAACGACTGATTCTGCGCTACAAGGCGGAGGGCCGCAGAAGTGAGATTCAGACTGCCCTAAAGGAGCTGGAGCAGCAGTTTCAGGGGAAGGAACCCACCACGCCCCGGGACTTGTGCTTCCTCTATGGAAAATATATGGAGGACTATCTTCACGATGTGGAGATCTGTCAGCAGTTTGCAAAGCGGAGCCGGGAGCGAATGGCGGAGGTTCTTCTGGAAAAGACCGGGATGGAGGCACATTCTGCATTCCACACCGTCCACAACTATATCAACACCCAGGAAATGATTCTGCGGAAAGGGGCTATTGCAGCCCACCAGGGGGAGCTGGTGCTGATCCCCATCAATATGCGGGATGGCAGCATTCTGGCCCGGGGCAAGGGAAATCCGGACTGGAACTACTCGGCACCCCACGGGGCTGGCAGGATCATGTCCCGCACCGATGCCCGGAATACCCTGTGTCTCGAGGACTATAAGCGGGCCATGGAGGGCATCTATACCACATCTGTAGGGGCCTCCACGCTGGACGAAGCGCCCATGGCCTACAAATCTCTGGAGGATATCCTTGGCGCTGTTCAGGACTGCGTAGAGGTCATGGATGTGCTGAAACCTCTGTATAATTTTAAAGCGGCAGAATGAAAATCTCCTGAAAATACGTAAAAATCACCAAATTCGCACCAACCAGAGGCTTCTCCTTGAGGAGAAGCTGTCAGCGATAGCTGACTGATGAGGTGTACCGCTACCATTACCGCAACATTTTTCTTGCTTTGAAGTCTGTTCTACACCTCATCCGGCGGCTTCGCCGCCACCTTCTCCTCAAGGAGAAGGCTTTCGCACCAGTGCAAAAGCAACGCCCAAGCCAGAAACTTGGGCGTTGCAGCTTTTGATTTTACAGATGATCCTTTCCGATGAAAGGTGTATAGGTATTGTTGTTGTC
>CAZFXB010000110.1:0-7380 GCA_964522835.1 uncultured Oscillospiraceae bacterium | reverse complement strand
ACATTGCGGGTGTAGTTCAATGGCAGAACATCAGCTTCCCAAGCTGAATACGGGGGTTCGATTCCCCTCACCCGCTCCAGGTTCATATGGAGGCGTAGCTCAGCTGGTTAGAGCGTACGGTTCACATCCGTAAGGTCGAGGGTTCGAGTCCCCCCGTCTCCACCAGAAAAAGCACCTGCTTAGGCAGGTGCTTTTTTTCTGGCTCTATATCAATAGTTGGGGCAGAGAGATAGAATAAAGCCGCTATGTGAGGGAATTCCTCACATAGCGGCTCGGTTTATTTATGGGGTATGATTCATCTCGTGGTCAAGCTCCTTGAAGTAGCCGACCAATGCCTTATAGAATGCCTTTGCGGTTTGGGAGGTATAGTGGTGCTTTCTGGACAGGATTCCCAGGGTGCGGGAAAGGTTCTCCTCCAGGGGCAAAATACGAATCCGGGAAAGGTTCTCCAGAGGAAGTCCCAGCTTCAGATCATAAAGTGCCAGCGTGGAAATCAGGGTGATTCCTACTTGCCGCTCCACCATGGGGCCAAGAACATCAAATTCGTTTCCGATGAAGGAAAGTGCCGGTGTAACGCCGTATTTCTGGAATTGCTCCTCTATAAAATCCGGCGAATCGGAATCGTTCAGCAGAATCCTCTCATTTTTCAGATCCAAAACCGAGGCACTGCTTTTTGCGGCAAGGGGGTGCTCCTGGGAAACCAACACGAAGTATCGCTCCCGAATCAAGGGAGTCCAGTTATAATCATGCTCCGAAAGTGGGGTAAAGGTCAGGGCAAAATCCAAAACGCCCCGATCCAGCATCCCACGAATTTCGTCCAGGTCAGATATTCTGTGCTGACGGAACAGCACATCGGGGTACTCCTCCATGTGTCTGACCATCAGCTGGTTGATCTGCCGGGTGGCACAGGTGGAAATAGCGATCCGGCCCATATTCTGATCCCGCATTTCCTTTAGCTGCTGTGCTCCATCAGTCAGCTCCCGCATGATGGCCTCCGCCCGGGGATAAAAGGCACGGCCATATTCATTCAGGGCAATGCCATGGCCGCCCCGATCAAACAGGGGCACCCCCAGATAATCCTCCAGCCGGGAAATACACCGGCTCACCGAAGACTGTGCCACGTGGAGAGAGGTTGCGGCGGCGGTCATATTCTCGGTTCTGGCAACTGCCAGGAAATATTCGATCTGTATAATATCCATGGAATCACATCTCCAGCTTCGTTCTCAACGAATTCATTGTATCACGGTTTCCTGGCGGACGCAATCCGCAAGGAGCCGGCTTTTTTTGCCTGTGATGCCTTTTGTGGATGGAAAGATGCAGAACCTGCATGTTTGGCCCCCTACCCCGGACTTCGATGCTCTAAAAGCATGGATGTATGACATATCGATATTGTTGCGGATGGAAACCGCCGATACAATGGAGCTGTCCCTGGCACAAACCTGATACAATCAGGATTATTAGAAGAACGGAGGATAAAAATGAAAAAGATCTTGGCGTATATCCTTGCGGCAGCACTTCTGCTGGGCTTACTTGCAGGCTGCGGCGGCACAGCACAGGAACCGGCAGCATCGGCCCCTGTAGAATCTACAGCCTCGGAAGCAGGTACTACTCCCGAAACAGCAGAATCTGCTACTGAGCCCCAGGAGGAAGGCTCCACCGTGGAGGCAGGCCCTGCCACCGGTGCGGTACTTTCGGCAGAAGAATGTCAGGCCATGGGCTATGATGTGACCTACGGCATGTATGACTTCGAAACCTATATAGACCTGCCCCTGACTGAGGATGGGGACACCATGTCCTACTGGTTTATGCTCCAGCCCTTTATGATGGGCTACAACAACTATGCCCCCGAGGATTTCACCTATTTTAAGGAGATGGAAGCACGCACCGGGGTTCATCTGGAGCTGATCCCGGTATCCATGTTCAGTGTAACGGAGCAGTTCTCGCTGATGGTTACCTCCGGGGACTATGCGGATATGATTGAAAGTGCTACCACCTATTACAGCGGCGGCGGCAGCAAGGCACTGGAGGATGGCTTTATTGCGGACATGTCCGAGTATTTGAACCTGATGCCCAACTATGTGGCATGGCTGGATTCTGACCCCAGCTACCGCCGGGATATTACCACCCCGGACGGCGGGATCCCCTATGCGGCCGGGTTTACTGAGGTCGAGAAAAACGTAGGCCCCCAGCTTCGCGGTGACTGGCTGGATGCTCTGGGTCTGGATGTACCGGTGACCTATGACGACTATCACGATGTGCTGCTTGCATTTAAGGACAGCTACGGTGCAGGCATCTGGCTGGACAGCTATGGTGCCCAGCGGAACAATGTGCTCAGTGCAGGCTATAATGTTCACTCCAACAACTCCGACCCCTCGGTTAAGCCCTTCCGCATTATTGATGGTCAGGTGGAGTATTCTCCCTACACCGAGGACTATCGTGGCTTTATGGAAATGCTGCACCAGTGGTGGAGCGAGGGCCTGATTTATGAGGATTTCCTGAGCCAGCAGAGCGTATCCACTCCGGACAACAGCCTGGTTCTCAACGGTGTTGTGGGCGTATGGGCCACAGACAACAACACCATGGTCACCTACGACGAGCTTTCCACAGAGATTGATGTTCGCCCGGCTCCCCTGCCCCGGCAGGAGGAGGGACAGACCCTGCATCTCTATGCCCAGAGCGGCAAATGCGGAGACGGTGTCTCCATTTCCACCACCTGTGCGGACCCGGAGCTGTGTGCCCGCTGGCTGGACTACCACTATACCTATGAGGGTGCCCTGCTCTGCGGATACGGCATTGAGGGAGAAGGTCTGACCTTTGACGAAAACGGCCAGCCCATGTATACAGATCTGGTGCTCAATAACCCGGACATGATTACAGTGGCTTGCTCGCTGATCTATTCCAAGTATGGCGGGGCAGGCGTGATTGATGCCTACCGTTATACCCCCGGCTACACAGAAAAGCAGAAGAACGCCACTGCCCTGTGGCTTGAAAATCTGGATACCGAATACGAGTATCCGGGTGCGGTTCAGTTCTCGGTGGAGGAATCTGAGGAGTACAGCACCATTATGTCTGACCTTGAGACCTACGCCACACAGACCACCTTGCAGTTTATCTCCGGCGAGCTTTCGATTGAGGATAGCTGGGATGAATTTGAGAAGAACCTGGAGGACCTTGGCGTAGAACGCATCGTTGAGATCTGCCAGATCGCCTATGACCGCTACAACACAAATTGATCCAAAGGAGCTTATTATGACACGAAGATACCCCAATTTACTTTCTCCCCTTCGCATTGGTGATGTGATTCTGAAAAACCGGATGGAATCCACCAATTCACTGCCCCATTTTTTACAGGGGCCGGAGCCCTATCCCGCTGACTCTGTCATTTCTCACTATGTAGATCTGGCAAAAAACGGAGCCGCTCTGGTTACGTTCCCGGAATACCTGGTGGACAAGGACAGCCCCTTCCGGTCAGATGTGCCCGCTTTCGACATTTCCGTGTACGAAAACCAGAACTACTTTGCCCAGCTTGCAGATGCAGTCCACTTCTGCGGCACAAAAATCGGCGTATCCCTGGTGCCCATGCTGCCCAAGGGGTACTGCGTGGAGGAAAGACCCTTCTGGGATTTTGCAGAGCGTGAAAAGCACCCCTCCACGGCGGGGGCACCCCCCTTCAGTGGCCTTGGCCCTCTGAAGGAGGCCACCACTGAAATGATTGAGGCCACCATCGAGAAGGTCGCTCAGCGGGCACTGGTTTATAAGCAGTGCGGCTTTGATATGGTCTCCTTCCATGTTTCTTACCGTGGCTCCACGGGAGCACAGCTCTATTCGCCCCTGTGCAATCACCGCCATGATAAATATGGCTGTGACTCTATCGAGAACCGGAGCCGCTTTATGATCGAGCTGGCCAAACGCTGTAAGGAGCTGTGCGGCAAGTCCTTCCTGGTGGAGATGCAGCTTACCGCCCAGGAAAAGGACAGCTACCCGGTGGAGGATACCATCGAATTTGCAAAGCTGGCATCCGGGGCGGTGGACATTCTTCAGGTTCGGGCCGACAACGGCGACGATGCCCACCCCACCGGCTACAACTCTCAGCCCGGAGAGCCGCTGATCCTTTCTGTGGCCGAGGCCATCAAAAAAAACAATCCCAATATGGTCGTGGTTCCTGTGGGCGGCTTCCAGAGCCTGGCGGACAACGAACGCTACATTGCCGAGGGAAAATGCGACATGATCGGCATGGCCCGGGCCTTTATCTGCGACAGTGAGTACGGCAAGAAGGCCTATGAAAACCGGGGCGAAGATGTGGTTCCCTGTCTCCGGTGCAATCGCTGCCATGTACCCCAGGGAAGAAATGAGGTCTGGACTGCCAACTGCTCTGTGAACCCCCGTATCGGCATTGGCCATAGACTGCCCAGGCTATCCACCCCCTCTGAGGCCCCCAACTTTGGGCAGAAGAAGAAAATTGCTGTGGTGGGCGGCGGCCCCGCAGGCATGAAGGCGGCCATTTTAGCGGCAGAAAAGGGCCACAGCGTTACACTGTATGAAAAAGAGGGCACATTGGGAGGCCAGCTGGTTCACGCCGATATTGTCCCCTTCAAGTGGCCCCTCCGGGATTTCAAGAATCACCTGATTACCCAGCTTTACAAAAAGGGCGTTACCGTTTATCTAAACACCTATGCCACACCGGAGCTGCTCCAGGAAGGTCAATTTGATGCCGTAATTGCCGCATTGGGCGCAGTCCCCGTGCTGCCCAACGTGCCCATTGCAGAGGATGCCACGGTCTATAAACCTACCGAGGTCTATGGACAGGAGGATACCCTTGGAGAGACCGTTGTGATTGTGGGTGGCTCCTCCACGGGAACGGAAACCGGCATTCACCTGGCCCAAAAGGGGCATAAAGTCATCGTTCTCACCAGAAGTGCTGTTCTGGCAGAGGATTCTCAGGTGGTGCATTTCTACGAGGTGATGGAGAAGGCGTGGAAGAAGCTGGATAACTTCTCCTGGATTCCCCGGGCAACCACCACCGAGGTAACAGCTCAGGGCGTGTGGTATCAGGATGCAGAGGGCAACCGGCAGTTTGTCGCAGCCGACAGCATCGTGCTCTGCGGCGGCGTAAAGCCCTTGCAGGAAGAAGCACTGAGATTGTATTCTGCGGCGGATTGGTACACCGTCATCGGCGACTGCAAAAAGCCGGGAAATGTACAAAAATGTATGCGGGATGCCCTGGCGGCAGTCACTGCACTATAAAAACAGGAGGAAAACCAATGAAACACATGAAACAACTCAGCCTGCTGCTGGCTGTGGTGCTGCTGCTGGGGCTGTTCGCCGGCTGCGGCGAAACAATGGAAAGCACCGTATCTGCCCCTGTGGCGGAAAGTCCCGAGGAGGCCCCTGTGGATAACGCTGCAACGGAGCCGGAAACGGTGGAACCCGAGTCTGAGCTTACCCCGGAGGAGCCGGGGGTGGTGATTGAGTATCCTCTGGTAGAGGAAGAGATTGTCATGACCCAGTGGGGCAGCATGAACCCCAACAACTTTGCATATATCCAAAGTCTCAGCGGGAATGCGGTCATATCTGAGCTGGCGGATCGAACCGGCGTGCGACTGGAGTGTACCTCGGTTCAGGGCGGTTCCAGCACCATCGACCAGTTTACCCTTATGATCTCCGCAGGAGATCTGCCGGATTTCATCGACAACGTAAACACCTGCTACACAGCCGGAGCAGATGCGGCCATCAACGATGGCTTTATCGTAGATCTGACCCCCTATCTGGAGGAGCATTGCCCCGATTTTTGGGCACTGATGGACGAGATGGACGGGCTTCGGGCCTTTGCACACACGGATGAAGGTGCAGTGCCCTACTTTGTAGAGGTTTCCAAGAACGCCAACGCAGTATGCACCAGCGGCTATTTGATTCGTCAGGACTGGCTGGATCAGCTGGGGCTGGACACCCCCGAGACCTTTGATGAGCTTCACGATGTGCTCACCGCCTTTAGGAGCGAGCTGAATGTGGGCAGCCCCATGTGGATCCCCAAGGGAGTTACCGGTATTCTTTCCGATGCCTATGGTGCAGCCGCCTCCTATGAACCCATGGCAGGAGCCTATCCCTTTATGGTCGTTGACGGAGAAGTGATCTGCGGCTATCAGACCGAGGAATTCAAAAACTTCCTGAAAGAAATGAACACCTGGTACAGCGAGGGTCTGATCTGGAAGGACTTTGTGACCGACACCATGGCATTTGGCATCACCACATCCTCGGCCTATGACAAGTTCCTGAGCGGTCAGATGGGCTGTGCCTACGGCGAATTGGCAGATATTGCGTCTGTGGCCCCCCAGATCAGCGAGGATGCGGTGCTGACCGCCATCCCTGATCCCTCTGTCAACGGCGAGAAAAACCACATTACATCCAGTGCAACCCCCTATTATTCCAAGTGGGCCATCAGCACCGACTGCGAGGACGTGGAGCTGGCTTGTGAATTTATCAACTATATGTACACCCAGGAGGGCTGTGATCTGCTCACCTATGGCGTTGAGGGCGAGGCCTGTGTGAAAAATGAGGATGGCAGCTACAGCTACTCCGACCTGATCCTCCACAATCCCGACGGTCTTTCCTACTCCAGCGCATATCACATCTATACCTTCCTGGATGAGATGGGCCTTCGTGATCTGAGTGCAACCCGTCAGTTCTACAACGAAGAAGCCCTCCAGAGCAGCGATATCTGGGGCAGAAGCCGGGATGATGCCTGGTGCTATCCCGCTGCGAGCCTGACCGCAGAGGAAAGTGAAACATTTACAGCCACCTTTGTCACCATTAACACCTATGTATCCGAGTGCATTCCCAAGTTTGTCATTGGTGATATGGATGTGGAGGCTGAATTTGATACATTTTTGAAAACCATTGAAGATCTGGGCATTGAGACCTGCACAGAGTATAAGCAGAATGCCTATGATCGTTATATGGCACGCTGAAAGAGGAGGTAAATTATGCGTCAAATTATTAAGGATGTAAACCTGGTGGTCATTGGCTCCGGCGGTGCCGGTCTGGCCTGTGCCATCACCGCCATGGAGACGGGGATGGACAAAATTGTTGTCCTGGAGAAAACCCCCTTCACCGGTGGCAACTCCCGGATGGCCGGCGGCCACATGGTCTGTGTCACCACCGATGACAAGCCCGGTACCGTAGGCACTGCGGAAGAGACCTTCCGTGAGGTGATCCGCTTCCACCATTACAAGCAGGTGGAGCCCAAGCTGCTCCGCAAATTCCTGGACAATACCAGAGGCAATGTGGAATTCCTGGAGCATCTGGGATTCCCCTGTACCCCCAACGGCGGAGGCATGGTGGACGGAAAGTACCCCTTTGGCAACTTCAAAATGGTTACGACCA
>CAZFXB010000109.1:2488-7381 GCA_964522835.1 uncultured Oscillospiraceae bacterium | reverse complement strand
GCAGCATCCCTGATTTTATTTTACCAAACTCAGCGTGAAGGTAAAGGTGGTCAGCCCATCGTGACTTTCCACAGTAATATCCTCTCCGTGGCTGCCCAGAATGGTCTTTACAATGTAAAGCCCCAGGCCCACACCGCTGGTGTCTTTGCTTCGGCTCTTGTCGGATTTGTGGAATCGGTCAAACACCATGGAAAGCTCCTCCGGGGGAATGGTCTGGCCATGGTCGGCCACACTGACCAGCGCCTTACTGCCGGAAATAGACACCTTCAGCAGGAATGGGGTTCCCTCATCCGCAAACTTCACCCCGTTGTCAATCAGGTTGTAGATCACCTGGGTGATGGCATCCTCGTTGGCCATTACATAAACAGCCTTCTCCGGCATATCCACCTGCACATCCAGATTTTTCTCCTCGATTTTCTGCTCAAAGGTAAGCAGGGTTCGGCCCAGGGTCTCGGTCACATCAAAGCGGCTCTTCTTGATCTCCTCCCCGGTGGATTGGAGCCGGGAAATATCCAGCATACTCCGCACCATCCGGCTCAGCCGCTTCACCTCATTAGAGACCGACTGCATGTAGTAGGCGTGCTTTTCCTTGGGAATGGTACCGTCCAGCATTCCGTCCATAAATCCGGCAATGGTGGTCATGGGGGTTTTCAGCTCATGGGACACATTGGAGATAAACTCCTGCCGCCGGGCCTCGGACTTGGCCAGCTCCGTGGCCATATTGTTAAAGGCAATGGCCAGCTCTGCCACCTCTTCATCGGCCCCCTGGGGATCGATCCGTGCGGAGAAATCACCGTGGGCAAACTGGCGGGCAGCCTGGGACAGCTGCCGCAGGGTTCCGGTCTGCTTCCGGGCAATGATGGCAGAGGCCATGGTGGCAATGAGCAAAATCACTATGGCGGTCACCATAAACAGCCCCAGGATCTTGTCCATCATATCACTGACATCCTCCGTCTCCCGGGATACCAGGGCATAGCCCAGAAGCTGCCCCTCTGGATTATGAATGGGCATTCCGTAGAGATACCGGGCTTCATCATAGATGCCCTCCAGCTTTTCGGCGGTGTAAAAGGAGCCGTCCTCGTCGATATTTTGCAGCAGACCGGAGGGGATATATCTGCCCAGGTGCTGACAGGACAGGTGTTCACAGGTGCAGATGGTAATTTTCCCGGTGTCATCGGAGATCAACACATCCGTATCGGATACGTTGGCACCATAGTCTATAGAAAGGCGAAGATCCCAATCATAAACGTTGGAAAGGGAATTCTCCGAGCTGAGATACTCGCTGACCGCCTGGGCATTGGTGGACAGGGCCGCCATTTCCTCCTTCAGCATGTGGTTGTAAAAGAGGCTGGTAAAGCTGCACCCCAGCAAAAGGAAGCTCAAAAGCAGCATTCCTGCGGTAAGCCCCAGCTGCCGGGAGAAAGTGGTTCTCATGTGCCGGACACCTCGAACTTATAGCCTACGCCCCAAACGGTGCGGAGCTCCCACTGGGCACTGACTCCCTCCAGCTTTTCCCTAAGCCGCTTGATGTGTACATCCACAGTCCGGCTGTCGCCAAAGTAGTCAAAGCCCCACACCTCGTCCAGAAGCTGATTCCGGGTGTAGACCCGGTTGGGGCTGGAGGCCAGATGGAACAGCAGCTCCATCTCCTTGGGGGGCGTATCCACCTTTTTTCCGTCCACGATCAGCTCAAAGGCATCCATATCGATGACCAGCTTATCAAAGGTAAGCCGCCGGGAGGTGGGTGCCGTACCGGAGGTGCGCCGGAGCACAGCCTCCACCCGGGCCATGACCTCCTTGGCCTCGAAGGGCTTGGTTACATAATCGTCCGCCCCCATTTTAAGGCCCGAGATCTTATCACTGGTTTCTCCCTTGGCGGTAAGCATAATCACCGGGGTTTTGGACTCCTGGCGAATGGTGCGGAGCACCTCCCAGCCGTCCATCACCGGCAGCATCACATCAAGAAGCACCAGCTCCGGCTGGATCGCACGGAACAGCTCTACGCCCTTCCCCCCATCCGGGGCGATTTGGGTCTCATAGCCCTCTTTTTCTAAGTATAAATGCAGAAGATCGGCAATATTGGGATCATCCTCCACAATTAAAACAGTATGTGCCATATTCTTTTCCTCCCAATGTACTTGGTCTTACTTATATTATAGTGCGCCCCAAAAAAGATGGGTGAAATTTTTGTGAATACTCACAGGATTTTTTGGACATCATAGAATAAAACACAGTCAGGAGGGAAAACTATGATGTTTCTTTCGTTTTTTCTGGGTGCGACCCTGGGGAGCACCCTGGGGGTATTCTTAATGGCCCTGCTTCAGGCCTCAGACCGATAGGGGCTGCTGATTCAGCACCGCCTCCACCAGCACATCCCCCTCATACCGGAGCTTCAGAGAGAAAAAGGGCACTTTTTCATCCAAAAGCCGAAGGAAGATCTTGTCTCCGGCCCACATGGGCAGCTGCATCAGCGCTTCCTTGGATATCCATTCCAGATTGCCCTCGTCGCACTCCTTTATGGTGCCGGAAAATTCATCCGCCCAGAACAGGTGCATATATTCCGTAGGGTACTGGTTGGAGATAAAGGTGACAATTCCCCGATACTCCATGTGGGTCAAGGTAAGGCCCGTCTCCTCCCATGTCTCCCGGAGCATACAGTCCTCGGGGCTCTCCTTGTCCTCGAATTTTCCTCCAATGCCAACCCATTTGTCCTGATTTAAGTCGTTTTCCTTTTTTACCCGGTGCAGCATCAGATAGTGCCCATCCCGCTCAATGTAACACAGCGTTGTGTTGATTCCTTGCATAAATACGCCCCCTTTTCATTCTGGGGTCAGTTTATCACGATTTCATGCAATGTGCAAGGGCAGCCCGGAAAATGCACCCATTTTCTCTGGGCCTATTGAAAAAATCCCCAAATTGTATTATAATTCTACGATAAACCATAGATTCCCTGCTCGTCACGGAATATGTAGTACAGGAGGTGAGCAGCAAGGTCAGGGCTGGCCTGCTGCGAAAAATGAGGACAAAGAACATACTGCGAAGCAGTCTCTGCCTGGTGCTTCTTCTGCTGGTGGTAACCCAGACCAGAATCCCTGCCAGTGCTGTAGACATCTCCCCCAGCAGCATCAACGGTGTCGGTGCATTCCTGATGGATGCCACCACCGGTGAAGAGCTGTGGAGTAAAAATCCAGACACCCGACTGGCCCCAGCCAGTTTGACCAAGCTGATGACCCTCTATCTGGTCTACGACGCCATGGAAACAGGTGCATTTTCCCTCAGCACCCATGTGCCCATTGACCGGGAAATTGCCGCTTTCTCCGTCAACGGCTACTACTCCAACGTGCCCCTATCCTACGGCGGTACATATACGGTGGATGAGCTGATCGACTCCGTGGTAATCGTGTCGGCCTGCGGCTCCACCCGAGCCCTGGCCAAGCTGGCCTGCGGCACCGAAGAGGCCGCCGTGGCGAAAATGAACGAAAAGGCCCAGGAGCTGGGCATCGATTGCAGCTATGTGGACTGCTACGGAGGCTCGGCCCAGAACCATGTTACCGCCAGGGGCATGGCTGTGCTGGTGTATAATTTCCTGAACGATCACCCCGATCTGCTGCGGCATACCAGCAAAGCCTCGTTCTATTTCCATGGTTCCACCTACTACAACACCAACACCTTTGTAACCGGAAGATATCGCTGCAACGGCACGGTGGACGGCGTAAAAACAGGCTCCACCTCCTTTGCAGGCTGTTGCCTGGTCACCACCGCATACACCCAGTATGGCCGGGTGATCTCTGTGGTTCTGAACGCCTCCAACACGGACATCCGGGCCAAGGACTCCCAGAAAATTCTAAACGAAGGCTTACAGGAGATCCAAAACCGGGCCCAGGCCGGCTGGCAGTATGTGTCCCCAGGCCAGATGGATGTAAGCCTGAACGGCGTCAGTGCCCAGCTGCCTGCCTATTCGGTGGGGGACACTGACTTCGTCCGGCTGGACGATTTGGCCCTGCTGCTGAAGGATTCCGCTGCCGCATTTTCCTGGAGTGAGGGCGAAACCGTAGCGCTCTACACCACCGCCCTGTTCCAGGGCACTCAGCCCCAGCCTTTGCCCCACCAAACCGCCGCCATGAAGCCCTGTGAAAAGCTCCTCTACATAGACAACAGCCCCACAAACCTTTCTGTCCGCAGTGTCAACGGGGAGCTGTTTGTCCCGGCAAAGGAGCTCCTTTCCCTGTTGGGGGCCACCCTTTATGAGGCCGACGATACCCTGCAAATCGTTACCGAAGCCTACGTTTCCCCCTTTGTGGATGTATTCCAGCGTAAATTCTATGCAGACAGCATTTCCTGGGCCGTCGAAAACCAGATTGCCAAGGGTATGACCGAGAATACATTCCAGCCCGATCTGGCGTGTACCCGAGGCCACGTAATTACCTTCCTGTGGCGTGCCGCCGGATCCCCGGAGCCGGAATCCACAGAGAACCCCTTTGTGGATGTGGCCGAAAACCGGTTCTATTACAAGGCCGTACTGTGGGGTGTAGAGCAGGGGATTGTCCAGGGCATGACCCAAAACACCTTTGAGCCTGATTTGGAATGCACCCGGAGCCAGGTGGTCACCTTCCTGTACCGCTATGAAGGCGAGCCGCTGACCAGACCCGAGGAGCCCACCGAGCCGGACGCCCCCACCGAGCCGACTGATCCGGAAGAACCGGAAACCCCTGTCCAGCCCGAGGCCCCCGCTGAACCCGATGCTCCTGCTGATCCAGAGGATCCGGAGGTCCCCGCTGAACCAGAGGAGCCCAACGTGCCTGAAGAACCGGAAGGGTCTGTAGATTCTGATATGCTGGAGGAGTCGGAGTCCTCTGCTGATCCCGATGCACCTGCTGATCCCGATGCACCTGC
>CAZFXB010000109.1:0-2388 GCA_964522835.1 uncultured Oscillospiraceae bacterium | reverse complement strand
AGGAGTCGGAGTCCTCTGCTGATCCCGATGCACCTGCTGATCCCGATGCACCTGCCGATCCGGAGGATCCGGAAACCCCGGCCCAGCCTGTGGAGCCTCCCTTCACGGATATCCAGCAGAACCGTTACTATTATCTCCCCGTAATTTGGGCCGCACAAAACAACATTGCCCAGGGTATGACACCGGACACCTTCCAGCCTGATTTGGAGTGTACCCGGGGCCAGGTGGTCACCTTCCTGTACCGCTATATAACAAGCCTTGCTGCCTGATAAAAACCAGGAGCTGTTTTTGGATGATACCTTCGATCATTCAGAAACAGCTCCCTTTTTTATTTGTGGAATCAGAAACGCCGAAACTGTGGCAAATCGCCCCGCCTGGTCATAGAATGAACTAAAACAGGAAAGGAGCAGACTATGCCAAATATTTTTTTAAGCCCCTCCACCCAAACTGGAAACATATATGTCACCGGGGGCTCGGAGCAATACTGGATGAATCAGTTGGCCGATGCCATGGAGCCCTATCTGCTGGCCACCGGCATTGAATTTACACGGAACAATCCCAACGGCTCTGCCGTCCAGTCTATTCGCCAGTCCAACAGCGGAAACTATGATCTTCATCTGGCCCTGCATTCCAACGCAGCCCCCCAGGGCATGTACGGCCAGGTTCAGGGCAGCGATGTATATTATTATCCCTCCAGCGCCCAGGGGAAACGGGCCGCCAATATCATCGCAAATGCACTGAAAACCATTTATCCGGATCCCAATCTGGTACGGGCCCTGGGTACCACCCGCATTGGCGAGGTGCGACAGACCAGGGCCCCCTCCGTATTCCTTGAGCTGGCCTACCACGACAATACCGCAGACGCAAACTGGATCACCGGGAATATTGATCTAATCGCCAGAACCCTGGTGCAAGCCCTGGCCGAGTACTTTGGAATTCCATTCCGTGCCCCCAGCACCCAGTTTCCCCGGCCTGGAATCGTGACCCTCAGCTACGGCACCCTGAACCTGCGGCAGGAGCCCAGTCTGGACAGCCGGATTCTCGCCTCCATCCCCAACGGGGCCCAGATCACCCTTTTGGGGGATGCAGGGGAGTGGTTCGAAGCGGAATACAACGACATGGTGGGCTACGTGTCCAAGGTGTTCGTCCGGGAGGTATAGGCGAATTGATTCGTGGGCAGAAGCTGCCCTGTGCTGCACCGGTGCGGGAGCACCTGCCTCGCCCCTTTGGGGAGAGGTGGACGCCGAAGGCGGACGGAGAGGGGCGAGGCAAGTAAGAAGTGATAGTGAAGAGTGAAAAAGTATGTCATCGATAATTGGAACGTATTCGCCGCCATTTGTACAAACGTGCAATTGCATTCTTGCCCCTCTCAGTCAGCTTCGCTGACAGCTCTCCCCCAAGGGCGAGCCAAGGCTGGTGCGAACTTGGTGTTTTGTACGGTTTGTTGTAGGGCGGCTTGCACCACAGGCATTTCCTTCGGTCACCCTCAAGCCGCCGCTGGTAGGCAGTCCGTTTTTTGCACCGGTGCGGGAGCACCATGCCTCCCTTGTGTAAAGGGAGGTGGCACGGCAAAGCCGTGACGGAGGGATTGTGCCGTAGGGTGTCGTGTACAGCAAAAACTTTTCGGCGAAATCGTACTGCGGTAGCCAATCCCTCAGTCAGCTTCGCTGACAGCTCAGCACAAGGCACTTCCTTCGGTCGCCTTTACACAAGGGAGCCTCTGGCTGGTACAAATTTGGCGGTTTGTACGCAGTCCTTACCCCCACCATGTCATAGCGAACCAAAAAAATCCCCAGGATCGGAAGGATCCTGGGGAAAAATTGTGGAATTAAGCCTCCACCATGCAGCCAACATGCTCGGGGATGATGAGCTTGGCGCCGGTCTTAGCAACAACCTCCTCCACGGTGACACCGGGAGCAGTCTCCAGCAGCTTAGCGCCCTCGGGAGTAATCTCGATAACAGCCAGCTCGGAAACGATGTAGTTGATGCAGTGATAGCCGGTCAGAGGCATAGCGGTCTTCTCGACGATCTTGGGATTGCCCTTCTTGTCGCAGTGGGTGGTCATAACGATGGTCACCTTGGAGCCGGTAACCAGATCCATAGCACCGCCCATGCCAGCAGCAGTCTTGCCGGGGATCATCCAGTTAGCCAGGTTACCCTCAGCGTCAACCTCGTATGCGCCCAGAACGGTAGCATCGATGTGGCCGCCACGGATAAAGCCGAAGGAACGGAAGCTGTCGAAGCAGGAGCCGCCCACACGGAGGACGGAGGGCTTGCCGCCAGCGTCAACCACGTTGGGATCAGCGTACTCGCCTTCCTTGGGAGCACCAGTCAGGCCAACGACACCGTTCTCGGAGTCAACCCAAACGTCCACGCCCTCGGGCAGGT
>CAZFXB010000108.1:0-7391 GCA_964522835.1 uncultured Oscillospiraceae bacterium | reverse complement strand
GCTTCGGACAATGTGACCGTGGTGCTGATGGAGTATGAAACTCCCGAAGAATAATCAGGATGAAGTATTGTATTACATCATTGCTTAGGAGCGATGTTTATGGATAAGTATATTGGACGGCTGTTGGATGGCCGTTATGAAATTTTGGAGGAAATCGGCCGGGGCGGTATGGCTGTGGTGTATCGGGCTCGGTGTCATCGGCTCAATCGCTATGTGGCGGTGAAAATTCTAAAGGATGACCTGAGCCGGGACGATGATTTCCGGAGAAGATTCCATGCGGAGTCTCAGGCCGTTGCCATGCTTTCTCACCCCAATATTATGGCGGTGTATGATGTGAATCATTCCTCTGACGCAGACTATATCGTGATGGAGCTGATCGATGGCCTGACGCTGAAGCAGTATATGCAGCAGCGTGGTGCCCTCAGCTGGCGTGAGGCACTTCATTTTGCCACCCAGATTGCCAAGGCTTTGGAGCACGCCCACAGCAGGGGCATTGTCCACCGGGACATTAAGCCCCACAATATTATGATCTTAAAGGACGGCAGTGTGAAGGTGGCCGATTTCGGCATTGCCCGGCTCACCTCGGCCCAGAGCACCCTGACCCGGGAGGCATTGGGATCCGTTCACTACATTTCCCCGGAGCAGGCTAAGGGGGCTCAGGTGGACGCACGGTCTGACCTTTACTCCCTGGGTGTTGTGATGTATGAAATGCTTACCGGCAAGCCTCCATACGACGGAGAGTCTCCTGTGGCCATTGCCATCCAGCATATTAACTCTAACCCCATTCCGCCACGACAGATCAACAGCACCATTCCTCTGGGCCTCCAGCAGATCACACTTCATGCCATGTGTTCGGAGCTGTCTGCCCGGTATTCTTCTGCCACTGCCATGATCGAGGATCTGGAGGCACTTCGGAAAAATCCCCAGGTTGTATTCCGGTTTAACGCAGGCCCAGGGGGCACCACTGCCTATGTGGATACCCGGACTGCCAACAAGGCCCCTGCGGCAGCAGCCGGTGCGGCGGCCGCTGCTGTAACTGGACAGCGTCAGCCCAACCAGCGGGTGCAGCAGAATCCCAATCTGCAAAACTCCCAGCGGCTGCCTCGGGATCCCCAGGAGGCGGCCAAACAGAAGGCCAGAAATATGGCTGAAATGAGCGTACAGCGGGCCAACCAGGAAAAGCGTGTCGGAAAAAAGGGGAGCTATGCAGAGCCTGATTATTACGATGACGACGAAGAGGAGCGCCGCAGCAAGGCTCCCATCATTGTTGTATCTGTTCTGCTGGTGCTGGTGGTCATATTGGGCCTGTTTATGCTGAAAAATATGTTCACGGAGGAGGATGCTGATCTGATTACGGTGCCCTCTTTCCTGGGGCAGAATATTGAAGATGTACTCTATAAAGAGGAGTATCAGGTGTTTAATCTGATGGAAGGGGAGCACGTATACAACGAGGATTACGGCGAGGGCCAGATCTGCGCCCAGAGCGTGGAGAAGGGAGAAAAGGTCACCAACGGAACCACCATTCGTCTCACGGTATCCAAGGGGGTACAGACCATGGCCATGCCGGATCTCATTGATCTTACCTCTCAGAGCATCGATTCGTCCATGCGTGAGATTGTGGCAACTCTGGGCATCAGCCTGGAGTACAGCTATGAAGAGTCTGAAACCGTGACCGAGGGCCATGTGATCTCGACAGATCCTGTAGCGGGCACTATGCTTTACCCCGGAGATACAGTTACCATTGTGATTTCTACCGGTGAGGGAACCAAGATGACCAAGGTGCCGGATGTTATGGATTTGGAAGAGGAACACGCAGTTGAACAGCTGAATGCTGCAAACCTCTACTATACCATTTCCTATGTGGAGAATGAGGCAGAGGAGGGAATCGTATTCTACCAGAGCTACAAGGCTGGAACCGAGGTACCAGAGGGAACCACGGTAAGCCTGAAGGTGTCTCTGGGTGAGCCGGAGCCTTCGCCCTCTCCCAGCCCCTCCCAGGAGCCGGAGCCCAGCGAGGAGCCCACACCGACCCCCACGCCAACGCCTACGCCCACACCGACCCCCACCCCCACGCCTACGGTGGAGCCGGAGCCTACGGCAGAGCCTGTGGAGCCGGATGTGACAGATCCTCCCATAGATATTACCCCAGTAGAATAAGGTGAACTATGAACGAAATTAAACAGGGCATCATTATTCGTGCATTAAGCGGTTTTTATGATGTAGATACGGGAACAGGGCTTGTTCGGTGCCGAGCCCGGGGAAAGCTGAGAAAAGAGGGAATCACCCCTCTGGTGGGTGATGTGGCAAATTTCCAGCTCAGCGGCGACAGCGGTTATGTGCTGGGAATTGAGCCCCGAAGAAACAGCTTTATACGGCCTGCGGTTGCCAATGTGGATGCCCTTGTGATGATGGCGGCCAATGTAAACCCGGTGACGGAGCCCTTCCTGATTGATCGGGTGGGGGCCATCGCAGCCGCCCAGGGGGTAGAAACCATCCTCCTGCTGAACAAGTGCGATCTTGACCCGGCGGATGAACTCTATGCCCTCTATTATAAAACCGGTATGACGGTGCTCCGTACCAGTGCCGAGACCGGAGAAGGGGTTGAAACCCTGCGGCAGCTGTTACAGGGGCGGCTGGTGGCCTTTACCGGAAACTCCGGTGTGGGAAAATCCACCATGCTCAATGCACTCTATCCCCAGGCCAATATGGCCACGGGAGAAGTCAGTGACAAGCTGGGCCGAGGAAGACACACCACCCGTCATGTGGAGCTGTTTACTTTGCCGGATGGCACCAAAATTATGGACACCCCTGGTTTTTCTTCCTTTGATACGGATATGATGGATCTTGGGCAGCCGGAGACATTGGCGAGCGCATTCCCGGAGTTTCGGCCCTATCTGGGGCAGTGCCGGTTTGACGATTGCCGCCATGTGAAGGAACAGGGCTGTGCGGTGCTGAATGCACTGGAGAAGGGAGAGATTTCTCCCAGTCGGCACAGCAGCTATGTACGGCTCTATGAGAAAATTCGGGAATATAAGGCATGGGAACATAAATAAGTGATTCCCATTTCATGCAGCACATTTTTTCATCCCTCCGCATAGGATATGCGGGGGGATTTTTTATGGTTCGAACAAAATGTGCCTTGGGGCTGGGCCTTCTGGCGCTGGGCGCTGGGATGATTTTAGCCATGCTGCTTCAAACTGGGATATGTACGGTGATTTTGGGGTTTCTATTTCTGGGAGCAGGTGCCTTTTTGCTCTGCGGAAATGGGGCATAGTTTTGTCCGGAGGAGAATATACTGCTTCTGAGCAATGAACATTGATGAAGGAGCGAGATCGGATGAAACTGGAATTTATGAAATCCGGTATGGATTATTTGCGTCCTGTGTACCGGGAGAGCAGATTGGTGGAGGATACGGCAGAGTCTATTGTGCCGGACTCCTGCCCTGATGCAGTGGAGGTGCTTCATACCTCGGGGGTGTGCTTTCTGCGGGGAAAGGAGCTGAGTGACGGGCTTCTTTCCCTGTCTGCCGGGGTCAGCGCATCGGCAGTTCTGGGGGTAGAGGGGCGCAATGCGCCGGAGGTGGTGGAAGTATACATTCCTATGAGTCTGAAATTAGAGGATAGTAGCCTGAGCGGCGGTCAAAATTGTCGGGTTTCTGTGGAGCTGCGGCGACTGGACGGCCATCTTGTGAATCCCAGAAAGGTGATGGTGCGGGCTGCGGTGCGGATCTCTGTCTGGGTGTATGGGCAGGAGCATCAGGAGCACCTCACAGGGTGCCTTGATTCAGAGGTGCAGATACTGAAGCAAACTGCCCCCATTCGGTGTCTACAGGCCATGGGGGAAAAGAATTATACGGTGGAGGATCGGGTCAGCCTGGTCTCTGACGGGGAGATCGCCGTTGTGGCAGGATGCCAGGTTCGCCTCCGACACACCGATACAAAGCTGACGGGAACCCGAGGGGTATTCCGGGGGATGGCAGAGCTAAGGGTGCTCTACCTGGATGAGGCAGGAAAGGTGAAGTCGGCAGAGACTCAGCTGCCCTTTTCTCAGTATATTGATCTGGGGGATTGTCAGGAGACGGACGAGCTGTGTCTAATCAGCCAGCTTACAGGGGCGGATGTGGCGCCTGGCCCGGAGGGGGCCTTGAATGTGACCTTGCAGCTGCTCACTGTGGCTGAGGTTTGGGGCAAAACGGAAATCGGATACATAGGGGATATGTATGCCATTCGAGGGAACACGGAGCCGGAGTGGCAGGAGTGCTGCTATGAATCTCTGCTGGATCGTCAGCATTTTGCGCCGGTGGCCCATGGTACCGCAGAGGGTACACTGGGAAAGTGTCTGTTTTCCAGCCTGATTCCCGGGGATATCTCCAGCCGGAGAAATGGAGAATCCGTTACCATAACACTGCCTGTGACGGTGTACCTGCTCTATGAGGAGGACACAGGAACCCTGAAGGGGGTAAGCTGTCGGGTGGAGCTGGAGGCGACCACCCAGGCCGCAGAAAACTGCCGTTTTGAATGCGTGGGGGAGGAACTGGAGGTTATGGCGGCCCAGGATGGCGCAGTGAATGTGAAGGTATCCGGAGATCTGACGGTTACATCCTATGGAACCACGGTGGTAAAGGAGATAGTCGGAGCAGAGCTGACGGAGGAGGAAGCAAAATCCGGTGGCCCGGGACTGATTATACGGCGGCCCAGACCGGGGGAAAACCTGTGGCTTTTGGCCAAAGACTATCGAACCACCCAGGAGGCCATTGCCCAGGCAAACGGACTGGATGGGGATGTGCTGGAAGAGAAAATGCTGCTGATTCCCAGTGCAAGATGAGGAGAAGGAGGAAGGGCTTTGAACAGCATCTATGAGGACATTGGCCGGAGAACGGATGGGAACATCTATCTGGCGATTGCAGGGCCGGTACGAACGGGAAAAAGTACCTTTGTGAAGCGGTTTATGGAGGAGCTTGTGATCCCCTCCATCGACAATGTATACCACCGGGAACGGGCCAGGGACGAGCTGCCTCAAAGCGGCAGCGGAAAGACCATCACCACCTCGGAGCCGAAATTCATTCCGGAGCAGGCGGTGGAGATATGCCCCGAGGGGAACACCCATCTCCGGGTTCGGCTCATTGACTCGGTGGGCTATATGATCCCCGGTGCCATTGGGGGCGAGGAAAACGGACAGCCCCGGATGGTGACAACCCCCTGGTTTGACTATGAGATTCCTATGACCGAGGCCGCAGAATTGGGCACACGAAAGGTGATGGAGGATCACTGTACTGTAGGGGTCATTGTCACCACCGATGGATCCGTCACGGACATTCCCAGGGAGGATTATGTGGAGGCCGAGGGACGGGCCATCCGGGATATGCAGAAAACCGGAAAGCCATTTGTGGTGATTTTGAACTGCCAAAAGCCTGATTCGCCCCAGGCTCAGGGATTGGCCAGGGAGCTGGGAGAAGCATACGGCGTGAAGGTTTTGCCCCTGAACTGTCTGACCATGGAGGAGCAGGATATTCTGCTGGTGCTTCAGCAGCTGCTCTATGAATTTCCGGTTCAGGAGCTGCAATTCTATCTGCCGGGATGGATTACTGCCTTGCCGGAGGCCCACCCCATTAAGTCGGGCCTCTATCAGGCACTGCTGCAAAAAGCCGGGGAGGCTGAACACCTGCGGCAGGCCAAAGAGGTCTTTGCATCCTTGCCGGAGGGTACAGCCCTGGAGCGTATGGAGGTACGAAGGGTAGAGCCGGGAAGCGGCATTGTGGAGATCACGCTGCTGTTCCCGGAGCAGCTGTTCTATCAGATTCTGTCCCAGGATACGGGGGTGGAGATACAGGATGATGCAGCACTGATGGACTATCTCCGGCAAATGGGAGAGATCCGGCGGGACTATGATCGAATCTCCGGAGCCCTGGAGCAGGTTCGAGCCACAGGCTATGGCATTGTGATGCCCACCACCGAGGAGATGAAGCTGGAAGTGCCGGAGATCATTCGGAAAAATGGAAGCTACGGGGTGAAGCTGAAGGCCAGTGCTCCATCCATCCACATGCTGCGGGCAGATATCAATACCGTGCTGACCCCCATGGTGGGGGACGAGAAGCAGTCGGAGAATATGGTGAATTACCTCCTGTCTGAGTATGAAGGTAATACGGAAAAGCTTTGGGAGAGCAATATTTTCGGCAAAAGCCTGTTCGAACTGGTAAATGAGGGGCTGAACACCAAGCTGTCCCGGATGCCGGAGGACGCCCGGATGAAGCTGCGGGATACCATCAGCCGAATTATCAACGAGGGCAGCGGCGGCCTGATCTGTATTATTCTGTAGTAGAAAAAAACCGGGCCTCACATCAAAAATGTGAGGCCCGGGGGCGTTATCTTGTTAGGTTTCCGGCAAGGAGATCTGTGAACTCGGATGCACTGTAACCAAAGGTTCGGGCCAATGCACACAAGGTTCTGGTGCTGATGGAGGAGGCACGGCCTGTTAAAATGCCCTGTAGAACGGCTTTTGAAATGTCGGTATCCGCTGACAGACTGTCCAGTGTGTAGCCGCAGCGAACCATTTCTGCCCGAATGCTGGTGCCAATGTTGCGGTCAATTTTCATGGCGGCGTTGTCTCCGAATTCGATCTTCGTCGGTGGCAGCGTCCATGGCAGCCTTGTAGAGAGCGGAGACATTTTTCTTCATATTCTCTGCCATGGCTTTGGCGTGGCCTTCGTTGGGGGCCATCAAGGATACCCGCATCAGAGGCTTGTTTTCCTCCTGATAATTCAGGGTGGCAATCCAGTAACCGTTTTCATCCTGACAGGTTTCGGTGGTCAGCAGGCTTTCCCGGTACAGTTCGTCAATCTTTCTCTGAATGGCGGCAGAGACCTTTTCAACCACAGGGACTGCCAGAGAATCCTCCACAAAGCTGCCCTGCTTCCGGCCCTTTTCTGTGATGGTGTACCGGCCGGCATCGTCCTGGTTCAGGTGGCCTGTGTCGGTTAGCTCGTGGACACTTTCGGCCAGCACAAAATAGTTGAGACTTTCGTCCTGATAGGCCACCTCATAGATCTGATCCACATCAAGGGGTGTGTCAATTCTGGCCAGAATGAAGAGAATCAGCACCTTAACATCCAGTTTATCATGTAAAAAACCCTGGGGCATATTAAAATCTCCTTTGTCCACAGTATGTGTGTTTATTATAGCGTACAAACAGAAAAAATACAAGGGCCGGAAAAGAGGAGGTTTTGTCGAATGGCCGATGATTTAGCTGAATCAACTTATTTCAACAAAAAATATGTTTTTTAAAAAATTTCGCTTGACATTTTCAAAAAAACGTGTATAATAATCCATGCAAGTTAGAGATGCGGGTGTAGCTCATCTGGTAGAGCGCCACCTTGCCAAGGTGGAGGTAGCGAG